>JAEUQN010000143.1 GCA_016789725.1 Blastocatellia bacterium
GTAGCGCCGGATGGTTGATGCCTGGGCGAAGAGGCCCGGCCCACAGAGCTTAGCTGAAATTGCCAGGATACAGGACGATTACCACGAGAAGCCTTATCGGTAGTCTCCACCTGACGGCACTAATTTTAAAGGCTTCAGGACGCAAGCCAGTGCCGGGCAAACGCTGGTAACGCGCAGCGGCAGCGAGGAAAGCTAGGTGGTCATTGCTGATCGTTCACGCGCGCATTATATGACTTCAATACTTTGTTGAAGACGCAATATATTGCAATGCACAAATGCCGCCGCACTCGATTCGTCAGCATTGGCAGTGAGATGGGACCAATCCCTCCTTTGCGAAATCGCACCTCTGCAAAAAAAAGAGTCTCGTCTCATAACCGCTGACAGGTTTGCATCGTCTGTAGGGATTGACGCGCAAGTCTTCTTACTTGAACGGTCGTCAGTTTAGAGATCGCGCTATGGATGAGGTCAGCAACATGGAGGTGACACGGGAAGAGCATCTTCCTGTCCCATCTGATGAAGAATTGGTGGTGGCAACACTGGCGGGCGAAGAAGTGGCCTTTGCGGAATTGGTGCGCCGATACAAACGAACGGTGGCGCGTATCGCGGGGCGATTTTTTCCACGTCAGGAAGAAATTGAAGAGATGATCCAGGCGACGTTTTGTCGGGCTTATCGTGCCATGCCACAATTTCGCGGGAGCCGACAACAATCCTTTCCTGCCTGGCTCTCCTCCATCACCGCCAATGCGTGCTTGGATGAATTGCGGCGTGGGCAACGAAAGCAGGAACGTCTTTTCAGTGCGTTGAGTGAAGCGGAGACCTCCAGGCTTCGGCAGGCTACCTCCGTTGCTTCCAGCGAGCAGCAACTCATTTCCCGCGATTTAGCGCACTATTTATTAGCGCACCTAGCACCGGAAGATCGGATGACACTGACCTTACTTTATGAAGAGGAATGGTCTATGGCTGAAATCGCAAACCTGCTCGGCTGGTCGGTGGCGAAAGTGAAGGGACGAGCGTATCAGGCGCGCCAAACCTTGCAACGAGTGATGGAACAAATGCAATAAAGGCGACTATGAAGCAAACACCAGACGCAAAAAATGAGGCGCTTTGCCGCGCGATCCTGGCGGCTGCCAACGCCCATGAGGAACAAAAAGAGGCGGCAGTAGAAGCACCGTTTTTATATCAACGCATTCGCAACGAAATCGCCGCCGAGCAAAGGCAGGCAGACGCTCACAGTCCTGTCAACAAACTCCGATGGTGGTCACTAAGCTGGGCCTGGAGCAGTGCGGCAGTCGCGCTTGCCGTGTTGATGGTGATTGGGATTTGGTTTTTGCCACGTCAACCAGCGTCGTCCACGCTGGTCGTCTCTGGACCATTGCCAACTGTCCCGCCTGTCCCCAAAGCGTTACCACCGGTAGAAGTGGCTTCGCAAAAAGCAACACCCAAAGCGACGACACGCGCGCTCCGTGCGCCCCAGGTTCGCGCTCCGCGCGTACGCCCATCAGAATCTATGACAGGTTTTCTGCCCTTAACTTATACCGCTGATGTCACGCCGGTTGGTGGGCAATTAGTTCGGATGGAGGTTTCAACCACGCTGCTCGCTTCTATGGGATTCTCAATTCCCCCGACGAACCATCAGGAACGCATCACGGCGGATGTTGTGATCGGCGACGATGGTCTGGCCCGCGCGATTCGCTTCGTGCCGTATTAAGCGGGAAACAGGGACGTTTTTATCAATTGCAAGATTTGCCTTGTCGCTGAAAGTTTTTACCAGACATTTGAGGCAGTTTTTATGAATCGCACATCATCTCAACGTTGTTTATTGCTTGTGTTCTTATTGCCCTTGCTCAGCCTGCCGAGCACCGCACAACGGTATCGCGGTGCTAGTGAGCAAGAAAAGCACGGCAGACCAGAATCTTCCTCTTCTGGCGCATCAGGTTCGCGTGCGGTTTCGCCACTCATGCGGTTCGGAGGGAAAACCGTGAAAGGGGCGCCTTTCACGGCAACAGTAGAAACCACCTTTGAGCAAACGCTCGGCGACGGCACCAAAATTACGCGCCAATCCACTGCCACGATTGCGCGCGATAACGAAGGCCGCACGCGCCGTGAACAAACCTTGGGCGGTTTGGGGCTGCTGTCGGCTGACGCGGGTGCGAGCGAAGCACCGAAATTTGTCTTTATCCACGATCCTGTGCTTGATCTTGAGTACATCGTAGATTTGCAACGGCGCACGGTTAACAAGAAATCATTTGTGCATCGCCCGCCACCGCCCCAATCAGAATGGCCCAAAGATACGAATGCCAAACAGGAATCCCTGGGCAAGCAAATGATCGAAGGCATTGAAGCCGAAGGAACACGTTCTGTCATCACTATTCCCGCTGGGCAAATCGGCAATAATCGGACGGTCGAGATTGTTTCTGAACAATGGTATGCGCCTGCGTTGCAGGAAATCATTTTGAGCAAACACCGCGACCCTCGCTTCGGAGAAAATACCTATCGCCTGACCAACATCAATCGCCGCGAACCGGAGGCCGCCTTATTTCGCCCGCCGACTGATTTCACACCGAGTGGGCCACCGTCGGGGAAAGACGGCAAGCGTGGGCGCGGGCGGGGCCGACATCTGGAAGACGAGCGTTAAATATGGCGGTGATCGTGTCGCCCCTATCCCATTCCGTAGTTATTACGACAAAAAGGAACAACGATGAAAAATATTTTCCCCATACTGAGTTTAGTAATTGTTTTTGCGGTGAGTTGCACTACGCAAGCACAGCGACCGGGCGGTGAACGTTTCGTGTTGCCCGTGCAGGCCGCAATGGATGTCAACAGCGATGGCGTAATTTCTGCTGACGAAATGGCCCAAGCTCCGGCGGCATTGCGTAAGCTGGATAAAAACGGCGATGGCAAGCTGACGGAAGATGAAGTGCGACCGAACTTTGATCGGGAGCGCCGCGAACGGCCAGGCAACGATGGTAACGAGGAAGTCGTCAACAGCCTGATGTCGTTTGATGAAAACAAAGACGGCAAGCTCTCGAAGAAAGAATTGCCGGAACGAATGCAAGGCATTTTTGCGCGTGCTGACGCCGATCACGATGGTTTTCTGACGCGCGATGAGCTCACCAAAATGGCGGCTGCACAAAATGCTGCGGGCAGCAACGAACAAGGCCCCGGACAGGGCGAACACGATGATCATGGGGAACGCGGCGCAGGTCGCGGCGGACGCGGAGGCGGCGGCCCCGGAGGCGCAGGTGGGCTGATGCGGATGATGCCGTTGCTGGCGGTGCTGGATGCAAACAGCGATGGTACGATCATTGCCGACGAGATTAGCAATGCACCCGTCGCCCTGAAAACATTGGACAAAAACGGCGACGGACAATTGACTGAAGACGAATTCCGCCCCGCCTTTGGCCCCGGCAGACGCGGACGTCCGAATGGAGAACGTCCGCCATCAAACTATAGGTTTTAAGAAAAAGAAAACCACGGGGAACACGGGCGCACGGGGAGTGGCCTTAAGTTCGCAGGTATTGTTCTCCCCTAATTTTATTGCGGTTGGGTGGTTTTCTGTCCCCGTGATTTAACCTTCGCACATCACACTAAAATCTGATCTAAGCACGATCAATTATCCCAAATCATTACCATGAAAAAACAAGCTACTTTTTTGCTCGCAATTCTGTGCGTTTCTATCCTCACTCTTTCCGCTGCCGCCAAAACAGCCCGTACACACGTGTTTCATCACGAAAACGTGTTGGGAACTTCGCTGGCGATCAAGGTCATTTCCACGTCACCCGCAGCGGCAGAAAAAGCTGAAGCCGCAGCGTTAGCAGAAATCGCCCGCAACGCTCAATTGCTCAGCACCTACAATCCACAGAGCGAAGTGAGTCAATGGCTCAAGACTTCGCACACGCCAACGCGCGTTTCGTTGGAATTGTTTGCTGT
The DNA here is from genome assembly GCA_016789725.1 of Blastocatellia bacterium. Lineage (GTDB taxonomy): Bacteria > Acidobacteriota > Blastocatellia > RBC074 > RBC074 > JAFDVL01. The sequence continues at coordinate 3,931 of JAEUQN010000143.1, forward strand.
GCTGAATCTCTTCGATCAATGGCGCGGGCGCACGAATGGCGCATTGGACGCTTCCGCCGAAGTCGTGAGCCGTTTGTGGAAAGCGACCGCGAAAGAAAACCGCGTGCCGACGGAAGCAGAAATAGCCGCCGCGATAGCCGCTGTACAGCAACCCCATTGGCAATTGAATGCGAAGGCGCAAACCGCTACGCATTTGAGCCACGCGCCGCTGATTCTGAATTCGTTCGTCAAAAGCTACATCATCAATCGTGCCACCGAAGCCGCGATGGCAGCGGCGAACGTCAACGCGGTTGTCGTGAACATTGGCGGCGATTTGGTCGTGCGCGGCGCATTGACCGAAGCCGTAGACATTGCCGATCCGCTCTCCGATGCCGAAAACAGTGACGCCATCGCGCGCTTGCTGATTCAAAATCGCGCCGTCGCTACCAGCGGCAATTATCGGCGCGGCCTCCAAATCGGCGACCGCTGGTATTCGCACATCGTTGATCCACGTACAGGGTCGCCTGTTGATCATGTCATCAGCGCCACCGTCGTCGCGCCCAACGCGACGGATGCAGGTGCCTTGGCGACGGCGTTCTCTGTCCTCACGCCAGAAGAAAGCTTGCGCCTCGCCGCCTCGTTACCCAACGTCGAATGCTTGTTACTGACCAAAGACGGGCAACTCCTGACCAGCACGGGGTGGAACGCGCTGGAAGCCCCGTTGAAAGCGGCTCCGGCTGCGGTGCCTGTTACGCCCACCGTGCAAGCGTGGGATGCCTCGATGGAACTGGTCGTGTCGTTTGAACTCGCCAATATCAATGCCGGTGGCTACCGTCGCCCTTATGTTGCGGTGTGGATTGAAGACGCGACGCGGTTTCCGGTCCGCACGCTGGCGCTGTGGTATCAAAAACCGCGCTGGCTGCCTGACCTCAAGGCCTGGTCACGTGCAGATCGCGTACGTTCAATGGCAGAAGGCACTGACTTGACGCGTTCGGTTTCCAGTGCCACACGCCCCGCCGGAAAATACACGCTCAAATGGGACGGCAAAGACAATCAAGGGAAACCGGTCAAGCCCGGCAAATACACCGTGTTTATCGAAGCAGCGCGCGAACACGGCACGTATCAATTGATGCGTCAGGAGATGGATTTCAGCGGCGCGCCCAGACAATTCAATCTGGCTGGCAATATCGAAATCGCTTCTGCCTCGCTTGATTATCGCAAGAAGGGTCGCTGAACGAATCAATAGCAGCAGCGAAAGTAATGAAGAGCAAATATTTTATCGTCGGGACACTATTTTTATTGCTTCTGGCTGACTTCAGCGGCTTCGTTGAGGCCAGTCGTCCGCAACCTCAAACGTCAACTGCCGTTGCCAAAGAGAAGGGCGTCATGCTGATGAATCGGATCGGCCCTTCGACCTCTGAACTTTATGTTGCCAATGCGGACGGGACCAATGAACGCAAACTCCTGGCGAGTTCCAGCTTCGATTCTCACGCTTCGTATTCGCCGGATGGAAAATGGATTGTGTTCACCTCCGAGCGCAATGGTGACGGGCAAGCGGACATTTACCGCGTGCGCCCGGACGGTACGGGATTGGAGCAATTGACCAATAGCCCAGCGGCGGACGATCAGGGGGTGTTATCGCCGGACGGGACAAAACTCGCCTTTGTTTCCAGTCGCGGCAATTATCTCGCCAATATCTGGATTCTTGATCTCAAGACGAAGCGATTGCGCAATCTGACGGGACAAGCGGGCCTCCAGGGTGATCCGACCAAGCCGAATGGATTTTTCCGACCCTCCTGGTCGCCAGACGGCAAATGGATCGCGTTTTCTTCTGACCGCAATACCGAATGGAAAGGACATAGTCAGGGGAGAGGCTGGGAACATCTTCAGGAACTGAGTCTTTATGTCGTCCGTCCCGACGGCAAAGATTTTCGTCGGATTTATGCCAAAGCCGATTTCAGTGCAGGTGCGCCGAAATGGTCGCCTGACGGCAAGCAGGTCGTGTTTTACGAAATCCCGGTCGAACAAACCTGGAAGGCGCACTGGCCCGGCGTTGTGGCTACCACGACTTCACAGATTATTTCTGTGAACATTGCGACGGGCGAACGTGTTGAGCGCACCAGCGGGCCGGGCTTGAAAGTGGCTCCTCAGTTTTTGACATCAGACACGATCGGATATCTTGTCAAAGCAGGCCCGAATGAAGGACTCAGCTACACTGGCATCATCGCAGCATTCAAACGAAAACTTCGTTCCCCGGCGTGGTCACCTGATGGCAAGAGCGTGATCTATGAACAAGTGAGCTTCAAACCCAGACCGCAAAATAAGCTGCTTTATAGCTGGGATGCGAATCACGAATACCGCTACACCGATGTTTTCCCAAGCTTTTCCAAAGATGGCAAACTGCTCGTGACAGATAAGAATGTGGATTCCTCCATTGCCATTATGGATGCCGATGGGTCGAATAAGTTTCGTCCCTTTCAAGCCGAGGGCGGCTCCGCTTTCGCGCCCAGTTGGTCGCCGGATGGGCAAAGTATCGTGTTTGGCTTCGGTGGGTTTTTGCAGGATCGCTATCAAAAACCTGCGAAGCTGATGCTGGTGAAACGCGATGGAATCGGCGTGCAAGACCTCACAGAAGGAGAGCCAAACAGCGGGTTCCCAAGCTTTTCGCCCGACGGAAAACAGATTGTGTACCGGGTTTGGGGCGGGAAGGAAACCGGCTTGCGCATTATGAATCTGGCCGACCGGTCCGTGCGGGTTTTGACTACGGGCTATGACAATGTGCCGTACTGGTCGCCGACAGAAGACCGCATTGTGTTCACGCGGAAGGCCAACGACAACTTTGATATTTATACGATCCGGTCTGACGGTTCCGATTTACGTCGCTTGACCACCTCGCTCGCCAATGATGGACACGCGGTGTGGAGTGACGATGGCAAGCATCTTCTGTGGAGTAGCGGACAACCTGGCTGGAAGGATGAAGCCGCGCAGTATGACAATACCTTTCAGCCATATGCCGTCATTTTTATGATGAAGGCAGATGGCACAGACAAGCGACAACTCACGGACAGTCTTTGGGAAGATTCGATGCCGTGTTTTGTCCCGAAAGCGATTCGGCCTTAGCCGTGAGATACGACTGGCTATGAATGATTACTTTGGGTTCAAACTACAATGAAATTACAGCAACCACCTTTGATCAACGTGAAATTTCCCGCAGACAACGCTGCCGCCACCGCAACGCACAAGCAACAGGCTCTCAAACGCCGCCTCGCGTCGTGGTCACGCTGGCTGCATATTTATCTTTCGATGGCGAGCTTTGCCATCGTGTTCTTTTTTGCAGTGACGGGGCTGACGCTCAACCACACCGATTGGTTTGCCGATCAGCAACGCACCGCGCAACTGAAAGGCAATGTCGAATTGAAGTGGGTCAAAACCGATGCCGATGACAAAGTGGCGAAACTCGAAATCGTTGAGCAGTTGCGCCGCACCCACGGCATTAAAGCCGCGCTCAGCGATTTTCGCATTGATGAATCACAGTGCGCTGTGTCCTTCAAAGGCCCCGGCTACAGTGCTGACGCGTTCATCAATCGTGAATCCGGCGAATACGATTTGACGGAAAATCGGATGGGGGTTGTCGCTGTACTGAATGACTTGCACAAAGGCCGCGACACGGGACGCGCCTGGTCACGGTTGATTGATGCGTCAGCCATTTTTATGACGCTCGTATCGCTGACTGGAATGGTGCTGATTTTCTTTCTGAAGCGGTGGCGCAGGAGCGGCTTGATCTGTGCTTTGTTTGGCGCGATAGCCTGTTTGTGGGTATATTGGCAATGGGTCTCGTAGTAGCAGGGCGAGACGTAGTAATCTAGCTATACCAGAATTTTCAACGCTAACAAAAAAGGGGCGCTATCGCCAAAACCCCCGCAGTTTGGCTGGTGGCGTGTTGCTGCCGACCGCACTGGTCGCCAAAACCAAAATCGCTATCAAGGGCGGCGCGGCGATGATTTTCGACAACAAGTGCGAAGCGAAGAACAACCCTGATGGTGCGGAACAAAACACCGTGACGAGGGCGTGAAATAATGGTGGGGCAGGATGCCATCTCATCCCACCAAAAGAGAGGAACACATTTATGATGAATCGCAGAGAATTTTTGGCGGCTACGGCTTTGACAGCAGCCAGCACAACCTTGTGGGCGCAGACTCCTATGTCATCAGAGTGGGGCGGCCCTATTCTCGACATCCACTCACATTTGCGTCAGGGCCTGGACGATAACATCAAACACATGGACGGTTGCGGCGTGACGAAAGCTGTGTTGCTGACGCGCGTCGCCAATATGGAACAACTCAAAGCGGTGCTGGCGAAATATCCCAAACGCTTCATCTGGTCAGCCAGCGCAGACATCACGAAACCCGACGCCGTCGAAGTTCTGACCAAAGCCGTGAAAGACGGCGCGCAAGGCTTCGGCGAACTCAAGTTTCACGTCGAAGCGGACGGCCCCGAATTGCAAAGAATGTACGCGCTTGCGGCGGAATTGAAGGTGCCGATTCTGGTGCATTTTCAGGAGGTGCCGCATTTCGAGGGCGAAGGCGTGTGGAGCACCGGATTTAAGCGGTTCGCGGCAATGCTCAAGAAATATCCGAAGACTAAATTTATCGGACATGCCGATGCGTTCTGGGCGAATGTCAGCGCCGATTACGCCGAACAGGAAAGCTATCCCAGCGGCCCGATCAAACGCGGCGGCGTGACCGACAAACTGCTGGGCGATTATCCGAATTTATTTGGCGATCTGTCGGCGAATTCGGGCAACAACGCATTGTCGCGGGATGCGGAATTCACGACCGACTTTCTCGCGCGCCATCAGAACAAACTTATCTTTGGCAGCGATTGTTCCTGTCAGGATGGACACGGCGCAGGCACGAGCCAGAACAACAATCCTCCTGCCGCCCGAATGCGCGGCAAATGCGTTGCGCGCGAAACGTTGACCGTGCTCAAGCGTCACACCAAACCCAACGTATTTCGCAAACTGACGTGGGAAAATGGACACAAGCTGTTCAAGATCAAAGCCTAACTTGCGGGTACGCACGCGCCCTCGCGTGCAGGCTTGGCAACAGAGCGCTTTCCCTTTACGGCGTCCACTGCTACACCTGCACGCGAGGGCGCGTGCGTACCCGGGTTTTCGCTCGGCGTGTGTGGCAGGATATGGAACGTGGTAGGTGGGCGCGGTGATTTTCTACAGTACGATAGCTGATAAAAAGTGCCGCGCAATTCCTGATAGATAAGTGGCAGCCATCAATTTTTTGCAGCCGTGAACATTTTCGGGTGCGAAATCCCCCTTACACACTGAAAGCAATTTTGATTTTCATTTAAGGAGACTCTCCCGGCCTCAACCGCAAGTGCCGAACAGATGCCGGAGCGCCTCTCTCCTGGTAAAATTGGCGCGGTTCGGTGAGTATGTCATCTGGCTCACTGAACTTGACCAAACCGCTTGTAGGAGAAAATGAAATAATGAATACACCTTGTCTTGAACTGAAACATATCCGCAAAGTAATTGACCTCCTGATTTTCTCTCGTCTCGCCCTTTTGGCGTGCGCTCTATTCATTACATCGCCGACAGTGTTGAGCCAGAACACTCCTTGGCCGCAATTTCGCGGGGCTGACTCGAATCCCGTAGGAACACACGCAAAGCTGGCTGATCGCTGGTCGAAAACTGAGAACGTCGAATGGATGCAGGCGATTCCCGGTCGCGGCTGGTCTTCGCCGATTGTGACAGGCGGCAAAGTCTACGTGACCACCGCCACGACCGAAGGCAAATCAAAGCCGCCGCAGATCGGAACGGAATACAGCAACGAATACGTCGCGGAGCTGCAAAAACAGGGGCTTTCGATGGACAAGATAATGGAGCGCGTCACCGAGCGCGACATCGAATTGCCGAAGGAAGTGAAACTGCATTACTTCCTCTATTGCCTGAATCTGAAGAGCGGCAAGGTGGAATGGCAGAAGGAATTTTTCACGGGACAGCCTCCAGGCGGTCGTCACCGCAAGAACAGTTTCACCTCAGAAAGCCCCGTGACTGACGGCAAGTTTGTTTATGTGTATGTAGCAAATCTGGGACTATGGGCGTACGACCTGAAAGGCAAGCAGGTCTGGACCACACCACTCGAAGTGAATCCGATCTATCTCGAGTTTGGGACGGGGAGTTCGCCAGCACTCGTTGGGAACCTGCTGGTGATTATGAGCGACAACGAAAAGCAGCAATACATTGCCGCCTTTGACAAACAAACGGGCAAGCAGGTCTGGCGCACGAATCGAAGCTTGGGCAACAAGGGGATGCAGTCCGGTTGGGTAACGCCCTTTGTTTGGAAGCACGCGCTGCGCACCGAGATCGTAACGGTGGGGCCGAATGTCGCGGTGAGTTATGACCTGACAGGTAAAGAACTGTGGCGGTTGTCGGGAATGTGTCCGGCCCCGATTCCGATGCCTTTTGCTTATGACGGACTGCTGTACATTGATGGTGGACGCGGCGCGTCAATGTTTGCCGTTCGCCCCGGTGCAACCGGCGACATCTCGCTGGCGAAAGGTGAAGGTGCAAATGCGCATGTGGCTTGGTCACAACCACGCGCCGGAACCTATCTGCCTACGCCTGTGGCTTACGAAGGCGGCGTGTACACGCTGACTGAGACAGGTATCCTCACCCGCTTTGACGCCAAGACGGGCAAACAAACCTACAAGACACGCATTGACCCGGCGGCCACGGCCTTCACGACTTCGCCCTGGGCCTACAACGGCAAGCTCTTTTGCCTGAGCGAAGAAGGCCAGACGTTCGTCATCGCGGCGGGCGAGACGTTCAAGTTATTGCACGTCAATGAACTGGATGAAATGGCGCAAGCGACGCCCGCCATCGTAGGGGAGCGATTGTTGGTGCGGACGGAAACCAAGCTGTATTCCATTCGCCGAAAAAACTAAACTGATTGAGGGTGAACCGATGAAGCGTCAAACTGTCTCATTCGTTGCGATCTTTCTTTTAGCAGTCGCTCCTTGCTGGCTCGAACGCGCTGCCGGACAATCAAGCAATCGTCGCTCTTTCCTCAACGCGAAAGTGGGCGACGAACGCGAAGTGAGCGGCGTCAAATTGCGCTGGTGTCCGCCGGGACGCTTTGTGATGGGCAGTCCGGCGAGTGAGCCACAGCGCCGTGCTGACGAAACACAAGTGGAGGTCCGGTTGACCAAAGGTTTCTGGATGGGCCAATACGAAGTGACGCAAGGCCAATGGAAACGACTGGTCGGTGATTTTCCCCGCGCGCAACCGCCGAATGAAGGCGATGATTTTCCGGTCGTCGAAGTCAGCTTCATCGAGGCCGAAGCCTTTTGCCAGAAATTGACCGCGCAAGGCCATCAGTCGGGCGCATTGCCGCGCGATTGGAAAATCACGCTGCCCACCGAAGCGCAGTGGGAATATGCCTGTCGCGCCGGAACCAAGACAGCCTTTTCCTTTGGCGATACGATCAACGTGCAACAAGCCAACATTCGCGCCGATGATTTGCCGCGCGGCACGCTTCCGCTTCCCGGTCGCGGACTCAATCGCGCGACGCCCGTAGGGAAATATTCGGCGAACGCCTGGGGGTTGCACGATCTGCACGGCAACATTTTTGAGTGGTGCCGCGATTGGTATCACGCCCAATTGCCGGGCGGCACTGACCCAGAGCTAAAGCAGCCGGGTGTGATGAACCGCGACGGCACCTATTCGCGCGTACGCAAAGGCGGAGCCTGGAACGACGCGCCCAAGTACGTGCGCTCTGCGATGCGTTTGCGTTATGAACCCGAACGCCGCTCCGACCACATCGGCTTTCGCGTTGTGGCGGTGCAACAATAAACGCTCATCTCGAACCTGTTATAGATCACTCGCAACGTATGAACGAATTACGACTCTCACAAGAGCAACCACATAAGCGTTGGGGCAAGCTCTCGCACTGGATCGGAAGCGCGAGTTTCCTGACGCTGGCCTTCACCGGTGTTGTGATTCTGATGGCCCACCCGCGTTTTCCGTTCCACATGGCGCGCCAGTGCGGCTGCGGGTAGAAACGCAATTGGGTTACAAGAGCATGAAATATTTGCAGCGCATCGTCGTGACAAACGAACTCGACGACGGTGGCGATAAGGGAAACCCGAAAAATGGGTGGGCATGGTATGTCGGAATTTGAAGACACACGGTTTTCACAAATACCGCTTCGGACTGAATGACTACTTGGACGCGATGTCCGCGAGGCTGGTTTGTTCTCGATTTCTGCCTGCAAAATGGGCGTAAAATGCCTGGATTTTCTGCATGTCGGATTCCAGATCGCCGGTCGGAATGAACATTGGTCCAACCCCCGCGACTTTACGTGAAAAGTCGCAGAAGCTCATTACGATGGGAACTCCAGCCTGTTGGGCAATGTAGTAAAATCCGGTTTTCCAGTACCGGACTTTCTGGCGTGTGCCTTCCGGCGCAATTGCCAGAATCAGTTTTTCTTTTTGCTGAAAGAACTCGGCGGTTCTGGCCACTAGATTTTGCGTACCGGAGCGATTGAATGGAATGCCGCCCATCCAGCGCAGGAGGAAACCAAACGGCCAGCGAAACAAGGTATGTTTGCCGACCCAAAAGAGTTTGACCCGAAAAATAAAGGCGACCGCCAGCATCACAGGCAAATCCCAATTTGAGGTATGCGGTGCCGCGATCAAGACCGCCTTGTTCACGCTCGGCATTGTGCCTTCCGTTCGCCAGCCAAACAGCTTGAGGCCGAAGCGCGAACACCGTCGCAGGATCGGACTCAAAAAAGGCGTATCGAAGATCGTTCGAGACATAAGGTTTCCAAGGCTGTGTTTGTGAGTTCAACTCAAGACTCATTAGGAGAAGCGAGAGGCCAGGATTCGCCTCGATTTTCAAACATTTCTCCTACGCTGCGTTTGCCTGCTTCGACAATCTCAAGCAATTCCTGTCGGCGGTAAATGATCGTGCCTTTGCCCAACAAATCAGGGGTGAGAATTTCGATGGGAACGTCAGGATGTTGTTGCTGTAACGTTTGAATCTTGGCCCGGTTGGTCTCCCGAATAGATTGCACATTGGAAACGTCTACCGCCAGAATTTGCGTGGGCGCAAATGGTGCGACAAAGAGTTTATCTACGGGCAATTTGTTGATGACGCCGCCGTCTACCAACCGATATTCGCGCCCGCCAACCTGACAACGCCGCGACGGGAAAAAGCCGGGAATGGAAGCCGAACCGCGCGCTGCCTCTTCCAGCGGAAAGTCCTCCTGTCGGCTATGAAAAAATACTTCCTCGCGCCGGTTTATGTCGTAGCAAACCACGCCGAATCGCTCAATGCCGTGTTGTAACTCTCGTCCGGTCATTTGTCCCAATCGCTCCAAATGACCGGGAATAATCCCCGCCAAATACGCATAGCGTTGCCGCACCCGCGCTGGAAGCCGCCGCAGCAAGGCCCAGCGCAACAAATGCTGTGAGGTCAGGTTCAACCCAAACGCGCGCAACTCCGGCAGGCTCAATCCCACCGCAGCATAAAACGCGCCGATGATGGCGCCCGCGCTGGAACCGACGATTTCGGAAATCGTGAAGCCGCGTTCGACCAGCGCCTCCAGCACACCGATATGTGCAAAGCCACGCACACCGCCCGCGCCAAGCGCCAGACTGAGAGGTTTATGAAGGTCCAATTGCAATGTCACTGGAAATCAAAGTGGAAACAACGCGTGCAATTCTTCAGCCGAAGGTTGCGCGCCGTATTGGCAAAGCTCAAACGCTTCGGCGTATTTGATGGTCGCGCCTTTGGCTTCGCCGTATCGTTGTCCCAGTAATGCGCGATATTTATTGGCGACCGCTGCATCGCGGTCAATCAACCATTCCCGAATGTGCGCGCGTCGTTCGTCTGCGTCTTCCGGCACATTTGGCAAATAGCGCCCAAGCCAGGAATCGCGGTCAGCAAATTGCGATGGCATTGCTTCAATCGCGGCGCGTTTTTGGTCAATGACTTCATCCGTCGCTACGATGATCGCGGGATCAAACGGATAAGGTTTTTGGAAGTTGTCCGAGTAATAAAGAAAGATTGGATTTTTGCTGAGCGCCGGGACTTCGGGGACAAAGAATTTGGCGACGACCAGCACCGCCGAATCTTCCACTAAAATGCCCGTGTAACGATGGTCGGGATGATAATCGTTGGTGCGATGGCATAACACAATGTCGGCCTGCCATTCCCGAATCAACCGCGTAAACGTCTTGCGGTTTTCGAGCGTCGGCATCAATTCGCCATCGTGAATATCAAGGACTTCGGTCTCGATGCCGAGGATTTCGGCACAACATTCAACTTCAGCTTTGCGGCGATTCGCCAGCACCGCCCCGGACATTTCAAAATGCCCTGCGTCGCCATTCGTGGTCGAGACGAATTTGACTTGATGCCCAGCCGCAGCCCACTTCGCCGCCACGCCGCCCGCACTTAATTCACAATCATCAGGATGCGCGCCAAATGCAATGATTCGTAATGTCATAGTAGTTCCTTGAGAAGGTGGTGCGATTTGCCAAATCGCGTTACGTTCCTTTAATGCACCAGCGCCTGATAAACCAGCGTCGAGAATTTGCGCTGGATGTCGGTGCCGTTCGGCATTTGCTGAATCATCAGCACCATCGTTAGCCGCGACTCAGGATCAACGCGATAGCTCGTGCCGTACGCGCCGCTCCAGCCATACGCGCCGACGCCGTCCATCCCGCTCGCACCGTACCGGTCTGTCGTCTGAAAGCCATAGCCAAAGCCCAATCCGGTTTGTGAATGCAGCGTTCCCGCTTGATTCGTGCGCATCAGCATTACGGTACGCGGCGACATCACGCGCACGCCGTCGAGCGTTCCGCCATTGCGCGTCATTTCCAGAAACCGAGCGTAATCGCGCGCGGTCGAAAGCAATCCCGCGCCACCGGCAAAACTCTTGCGAGGTCCGTCCACATAATGCCCTTGCCCTTTGGAACCTTCCACCGCGCGCACGGCCTGACCATCTTTGCTGCTGTACACTGTCGCCAGGCGATTCTTTTCCGCCAGAGGCAAAAAGAACTGCGTGTCCTTCATCCCCAGCGGTTGCGTGATGCGTTCGCGGATGAATTGATCCAGCGGCATTCCCGCAGCCTTTTCGACCACCGCGCCGAGAATGTCTGTGTTGTAGCCGTAGACATACGCTTCGCCCGGTTGCGCGACAAACGGTAATGTGCCGAGCCGTTCCATCGTCACGCCGACGGGTTCGTCCTTGTCCGCCGTGTACCATCCCATCCCCGCCGCCGGGCCAAGTCCTTTCGCTTCGTAGAGCGCCGCGACCTCTGGACTCGTGCCGTACGAAATGCCTGCCGTATGCGTCAGTAAGTCCCGAATCGTGATCGCGCGTTTGGCGGGAACAATCTCGACGCCGCTGTCCTTTTTGACCGCAACTTTGGTATTCCGAAACGTCGGAATAAAGCGCCACACCGGGTCATCCAGATTGAGCTTGCCGTCTTCCAGCAACATCAAAATGGCTGCACTGGTGATCGCCTTCGTCTGCGAAGCGATGCGAAAGATCGTGTCCGTCGTCATCTTGCGATTGGATTCTTTATCCGCCCAACCAAATGCGCGTTCATACACAGGCTTTCCATCCTGCAACACGAACGCAACGATGCCGGCGAGTTGGTTTTTATCCACATACTCCTGCAACGCAGAATCCAAACGCGCCAGCCGTTTGGCCTCCACCGTCAACGCCGCGTGCGGATTCGCTTGCGCCGCCGGTTTCGTCTGCGCGAACGCCAGTGCGTTGGACAGAATAAGAATGAGCAACAATGACAACAGTCGTTTCGACATGATGACCTCCGAAAAATTGTGATTGGACAGGGAAGTAAAACAGTAACGCGCGCGTATGATACGAGCAGAAACCAGCACAGGCAAGATGTGTGGAAGAATCATTCGTCTTCCTGCGGCCTCCTGCGAAATCGGGTAATATCGGGTATATTTGCGGGTATGGCAAAGGATAAATCGCTCATCCTGGTTTGCAGTTATCGCACGAATTGTTGTGGTTGATCAGATCAGTAGACAGATAAAGGAACAATTATATTTATGACTGTTAGGAGGACGCCCTACCTTGCCGCAGGCAAATCCGCTTGCCTGAAGTTCAATTCATGTTCTTTCCCATATTCTTTAATCTTGTGCTCCTCAGTCTCTTTTAGAAACGCATAGCTGAAGTAGATGGTGTGTGCGTTTTGCAAAACCTCCAATGGCAGCGCGAACAACACAGATGTCTGTGGCAAAAGAATCGAGTTTGAGCCTGTGTCATAGGCAGAAGGGATTACTTTCCCCTTTTTATCTTTCACCCCATACCAAACGCTGATTTCTCTGTCGGGACATAATCCTGATAGCTTTTGGTCGTCAGCATACTCGTAAAAGCATTTCGGATTTGGCATATAAAAACTTCGCGTTGGAATCTGGATAGGTAAAGGTGAATCATTGTGCAGCCGCACCCAGACGGCGGTAGCTTCTGAGGCAGGTTTCTCTATTCGGCTTTTGTTTGGTTCGCCCGATTCCATTAGCCGTTGCTGTCCTAGAGGGATCATTTCACCATAATGGTCGAACTTGATGTAAACCTGTGATTTGAATTTTTCTGTGTCAATCGCAGCTTGGTTATCCCGGCGCATTTGAGCTTCTCTGAGATAGGCTAACCTTCCTTGTTTTTCCTTAGCCAAACGCATTTCCACTTCACCCGGTTGGTAAGCCGCAAGATTTTGCCCACGTCCATCCAGCAGCAACGATTGCCCTGTTTGAGTGTTTGTAATTTTGATTGCTGCCTTCCCCCAGCTTCCCCCCTCGGCGAATAAGGTTCCATCCAGGCTGAGATCAATTGTGCTGCCTGTGCGAGAAAACTCTTCGATCTTTCTTATTACGCCTGATACCAGATCGTAAAAAGTAAATCCGTTATACCCACTAACCACGAGCTTTTGTCCATCTGCGCTGAAACGAGAGTAGATTCGATAGCCATTAGCATCCAGCTTTTTTTTAATGGTATCAGTTGCAATGTCTTTCACCGTAACCTCTTTCTCGCCTGTGCGCGAAGCCGTCTGCTTCAAATCCGGCGTGAAGGACGTTTCCCATTCATAGTTGCGTAATGCCCGACAGGACGAAGCTGATATCGTGTCATTTCGTTTGCCTGTTTCTAGGCTCCATTCCGTAACCGCTCCACCCACATTTCCTGCCCGCAATATTTTTCCGTTTTCTGCAAACGCGATAGCAATGGCAATACAGGAGTTGCTTTCGAGATTTTGGCTGATTTGCCCATTGTCCACGCGCAGGATTTTGATTTCACTTTTGCTACCTATAGGGGAAGCTGCTGACGCGATATCCTTTCCATCTGGGCTAAACTCTATGGCTGTTGCGCCCTCTTTGTGCGCATCGGTTCGCCAGAGCAATCTTCCTGTTTGTGCATCCCAAAGCTGCACCGTTCCATTGCCGCTGCCTGATGCAATCAGTTTTTCGGAAGGGCTAAATGCAAAACAGGTGAGTGTGTACGATTCATCTCCTTTTTGTATGAATTCTGTTTTCGTTCGCCAGATCACGCGACCGCTTTTGACTTCCCACAAAATCAGCCAGCCATCGCCAGCGGAATAAGAAAACAACTTGGTTGCATCTGCATTGAATTTGACTTCAAGAATATCGTGGGTATGACCGGGTTTGGATTGCGAGGCTTGTAATGGGGCGAAGAGAAAAAATAACAAAAGAACAAACAGCACAGTTTTCATGTAGTCCTCCAAAGAAGCCTAATGTACCAAATTCGCTGTCCATGAAAACAGTGATTATTTCTCTATCCTTGCCCAGAATCATTACCGCCCACCTGGAAATCGAACTACTTCATTTTGCATCGGGATTTCCATCTCATGCTTCTCGACCACATCTTTATCCGCCGCCTTCCAATTTCCTCCCTTGCCTTGCACCTCGAACGACGCAAACACGTAGGGTAAGCCTTCGGAACCGAGCGGGGAGTTGGCGTCGCTGAGGTGAAAGTGCAGGTGTGGTTCGGTGGAGTTGCCGGAGTTGCCGACTAAGCCGAGGACTTGGCCGACTTTGACTTTGTCGCCCACTTTGACGCGCAGGCTACCGGGTTGCAGGTGCGTGTCAAAGGCATAGCGTCCATTGCCCAAATCCAGAATCACGTGATTGCCACCGATGAAAAGGGATTCACGCGGCACACTATTCTCTTTCTGACTGGAGCGCAAGCGTCCTCGCTTGCCATTTGCGAGCGATGGCGAAGCAAATACGTTGCGGGTGCAATTCGCTAAAGACCAACACAACTTCTCGCCAGGTCTGCGAGCTTCGTTGCGCTCGCTCGGCAAGCGAGGACGC
>JAEUQN010000144.1 GCA_016789725.1 Blastocatellia bacterium
CGGGTTTGGCTCGGGCAAGCCTCTTGGGTAGGGCAACCAAAATATAACACACTCAAACAATTTCCCGGAGAAGATTTTTTGGCGGAGGAAAGTGGCAATTCTTATGGCTTTCGGGACCGTCGTGAAAAGGGCTGAAGGACCACTGAAAAATCTACCAAATGCCTGTCAACATTGACCCGATCTACTCGGACTCGGACGCGATCTCCGAGCCTGAAAATTTTTCGGTTTTGCCTCCCACGCAAAGTGTGGCGGCGTGAATCGAACTCATAGTAATCATCGGTTAGCGAACTCACGGCGACTAACCCTTCGATATACAATTCATCCAGTTCGACAAAAAAACCGAACTCACGCACATTGGCGATCAGCCCGTCGAACTCTTCGCCCACGTGCTTCGCCATCAAAACCGCTTTGCGCCAATCTTCCAATTCGCGTTCTGCCGCATCGGCGGAGCGTTCGCGTTCGCTGGATTCTTCGGCAATCAAAGCCAGTTCTGACGGAGCAATTGGCATTAGTGGATTTCGCGTTTTTGACTGAGCTTTTGGGACACTAGAACTGTCGCCCAAACTCGGCGACCGCTGAAGCAACGCGCGCAAAATTCGATGCACGATCAAATCAGGATAGCGTCGAATTGGTGAAGTGAAGTGCGTGTAGGTCGGTGCCGCCAAACCAAAATGTCCTGCATTATTAGCCGCATAGCGCGCCCGCTGCAATGAACGCAGCATTGCATACGACAACACTTTTTCTTCGGGCTTTCCGGTCAACAAATGCGAAAGCCGCTGATAATCGTGCGAATTCACGCCCTCAACCGGGAAGCGATAGCCAAAAGCTCCCGCCAATTCAGCAAACTCAATGACTCGTTGTGGTTCTGGTTGTTCGTGAATACGATAAAGCGATGGAATGCCAAGGCGTTCCAGATGCCCTGCTACTGTTTCGTTGGCCAGTAGCATGAACTCCTCAATGATACGATGCGCAATATTACGCTCTGCTTTAAGAACCCCCGCAATTTGGCCTTCATCATTGAAGCGGAAGACAGCTTCCGGCAAGTTGAAATCAATCGCTCCGCGATCTTTGCGCATATTGATGAGGACTTGTGCTAGCTCTTCCATAGTGCGGAAAAACGCAATGAAATCGGCATACTGATCGCTCACAACCGTATCACTATTGGTCAAAACCTTATTGACATCCGTGTACGTCATGCGTTCATTGCTGCGAATGACGGTTTCCCGAAGCTGATAACTTACGACCTTGCCCGATGAATTGACCTCCATCAACGCTGACATAGTCAGGCGGTCTACTTTCGGATTCAATGAACAAATGCCATTGGAAAGTTTTTCGGGCAACATCGGAATCGCGCGCTCAGGAAAATAAACCGAGGTGCCGCGCAAAGCCGCTTCCGCATCCAGCGCCGTTTTTTCACGGACGTAAAAACTCACATCGGCAATATGAACGCCGAGCGAATAATTGCCGTTGTCGAGCTTGTGCAAGCTAATCGCGTCGTCAAAATCGCGGGCCGTTTCGCCATCAATCGTCACGGTCAGAACGTCTCGCAAATCCAGCCGCCCTACGCATTGATCATCGGTCACCACAGGTGAAACACTTTCGGACTCGGCGTCAACTTCAGGAGGGAAAAGATGCGGCAGGTCGTGTTTGCGAATAATAATTTCAATGTCCAGGCCCGGCTCATCACTGAATGCACCAAGTCGTTCAATAATGGTCCCTGCGGCGTTTTCGTGAGTGGACGGATAGCGCGTGACTTCGACAACTACGATTTTGCCATCTTCATCGTTCAGTCCTGGTTCGACATCAATTTCAAACGGAAATTTTTCATCCAATGATTCGACGAAGTTGAAGCGATGCGCGAGATGCAACCGCCCAATCACTTTGAGCTGACCGCGCCGTAACAACATCTGCACTTTTGCGGTGCGCTCGTTTCCGCGCGCCCGTGTGACATACGCAATGACGCGGTCACCATCGAATGCGCCATTGGTATCTTCGGGTTGTACTTGCAATTTACCCCGTGACCGTTCGTGGTCGTCGTCGGGAAGAAAGGTGATAGATTTGCGGCGGCGTTGGCGAATGGTCCCAATGAAAACACGGTTGGAATCTGCCCAACGATAAGCATTGCCGTATCGTCGTAAAATGCCTGTGCCTTGCAGGTTGTTCAGCAGGCGTGTGAGTTGTTTTTGGGCGGGACGATTGAAGTTATAAATGTCAACGAGTTCGTTGATTGTTAAGCCATCCGGTTCCTCACTAATCGCTTTGATTAGTTGCTCGACATCCATCGAAGGAATTTGACCAGCCGGTATCTCGCGCTTTTTCATGTCAGTTTCTGCGAGCGGAAACCATTTCATGAAACCGGCTCACGGCCTCCTGAATGGCGTCCAAAGAGTTAGCGTATGACAAGCGCAAATAACCTTCTGCGCCAAAAGCCGCGCCGTCGGTAACCACTACAGCATATTTGTAGAGCAGTTCGTCCGCGACTTCTTTCGAAGAAGCAAAGCCGCCAGCCGCCATCAATTGCTTCACATTCGGGAACGCATAAAACGCGCCTTCCGGCGGGCTGCAAACGATGCCGGGTACTTCATTCAAGGCGGGAATTAACCAATCAGCACGGCGTTGATATTCGGCCAGCATTTCCACTACAGGCACTTGTGATGCGGTCAAGGCAGTCACCGCCGCTTTTTGTGAAATAGATGATGTGTGTGTGGCAGACTGGCTCTGGACTTTGAGAACTTCGGTGACCCATTCACGATGGCCGAGCGTGTAGCCAACGCGCCAACCTGTCATGGCATAGGTTTTGGACAACGAACCCGCAATCAAAACGCGTGACCGCAATTCCGTGGGCAAGGCGGCAGCGGAAAATGGCTGACGAGGCGGATACACCAACTGCAAGTAGCATTCGTCAGAAATGACCCAGGCATTACGCTCGGCAGCGATTTCAACGATCTTCCGAAACTCATCAGGAGCAATCACACGCCCCGTTGGATTAGAGGGGGAATTTACGATCAGCAGCTTTGTTTTCGGCGTTATGGCGGCGCGGACCTGATCTGCCGTCAAATGAAAATCGGTCGGCTCGGTATCAATCCAAATCACGTTTCCTTCAGCAAATCGCACAATCTCAGGAAATGAGACCCAGCACGGTTTTTCCAGCAACACATCATCGCCCGGATTAATGAGCGACATCACAGCATTAAAAATCGCCTGCTTGCCGCCCCCCACCACACAACATTGCTCAAGGGTGTAATCGGAGCCAAATTGCGCGTTGATCGAATCGCAAATCGCTTGACGTAACGGCAAAATCCCGCTGCTGGCAGTGTATTTCGTAAAATTTTCGTCGAGAGCCGATTTGGCGGCCTGTTTGATGTGATCCGGCGTTGCGAAATCTGGTTCCCCCACACCCAGATCAATCACCTTCACGCCTTGCGCTCGTAACGCCTCAGCAGCCATTACAACCGCTGCGGTAGATGATAACTTCGTCCGTTGGGCGCGATCCGAAGAGGGGAATGACGTCCATTGTGAGGCAGGCGTAGTCATGAAACTCCTTGCTGAATTTTTTCTTTCATTTTCTCAATTACCAGCGCAGGAACCAGGCCATCAATGTTACCGCCATAAGTAAAAACTTCTTTGACTAGGCGCGAGCTGAGATAGGAATATTCCTGCGCGGACAATAAAAAGACCGTCTCAACCTTGGGGGCCAAGCGCCGATTCATCAAAGCCAATTGCTGTTCGTAATCATAATCCGAGATCGCCCGAATCCCACGAATGACGGCTTGGGCTTGTTGTTGTTGTGCATAATCGGCCAACAATCCGCCGAACGTATCAACCACAATGCGGGCCGTCAACTTCGCCGCACTCGCAGCAACGACATCACGGATTATGGCGACCCGCTCCTCGATGGAAAACATCGCAACTTTATTTGGATTGACCAGCACGGCCACGACAACCTCATCAAACATTGGGCAGGCACGCGCAATGATGTCGAGATGACCACACGTCAAAGGATCAAACGAACCGGGATAGATGGCACGACGGATCATAAAATTTGTACTTGGTTGTTGGTTACTTGTGAGTCCAGGGCTATTTGCCAGACCATAGCGCGTTACGCTATTCCCCGCTCCATGCTGAACAAAGTCAGACCCGAATCCCCTTGAAAGATTTGACGATACGGTCGCAAGAAATCGTAATTCGGTAGTAATTCGTGTGTCTTACGATGCTCAACCATCACCAGCCCCTCTTCGGCGATCAATTTGCTCTTAGCTAACGTCCAGAGAATTTGAGAATACAGCTCCGAGTCGTAGGGTGGATCGAGATAAAAGTAATCGAATTGCAGCAAATGTTGCGCAAAGTATTTCAGGGTGGCAACGGCATCCCGGTTAATCACTTTGACATTTTCGGTAATCCCGCAATGCGCCAGATTTTCAGAAAGCACTTGCGCGGCGCGGCGATTGGATTCGATGAACGTGACGTGTGCTGCGCCCCGCGACAAAGCTTCAATTCCGACGGCTCCAGTGCCAGCACAAATGTCTACAAAACGAGACCCTTCGACACTGGAGGAAAGCACATTAAATAAAGTTTCACGCAACCGATCCGAGGTCGGTCGAACCAACATTCCTTCGAGAGCTTTCAATCTTCGTCCTTTATAAATTCCACTGATAACGCGCATAAAACAGAGGGCAGAGAATAATAAATAGATCGCGGCAGACTCAGATTGCTAACCGCTCGGTAATCGCAGCCGTCAGGCTTCCATCACCTATGACCCATAACCATGCGGATGAGACAGATGCCATTTCCAGGCAGATTCAATAATATGATCCAGTTCACTGTGCTGCGGCATCCAGCCCAAGTCCAACGTAGCCTTATCAGAATTTGCAATAAGAATAGGTGGATCGCCCGCGCGACGTGGCGCACATTCGGTAGGGATGCGGCGGCCTGTTACCTGGCGAGCCATCTCGACAACTTCCGCCACCGAATAGCCGCTGCTATAGCCCAAATTGTAAATCCGGGATTTCGCCTCAATCACTTTCATCGCCAGCAAATGTGCCTCCGCCAAATCAATCACATGAACATAATCGCGGATGCAAGTGCCATCCGGGGTCGGATAGTCTTCGCCAAAAATGTTCACATGCGAAGCTTGCCCTAAGGCCACGCGCAAGACATTGGGGATGATATGCGACTCTGGTGCGTGATCTTCACCAAAGCGCTCACTGGCACCTGCCGCATTGAAATAGCGCATCGCGGCATAACGGATTCCATAAGCCTCGTCGTACCACTTCAAAGCCCGCTCAAAGGCCAGCTTCGATTCGCCATACGGATTAACTGGCAACTGCGGAGTGTCTTCAGTAATCGGCATTTTCTCTGGCATCCCATAGGTTGCACAAGTTGAAGAAAAAACGATTTTCTTAACCCCGGCTTCATTCATTGCATCAAGCAGATTCAGTCCACCGACAAAATTATTACTGAAGTATTTCTGAGGATTCTTGACCGATTCTCCAACCAGTGCATAAGCCGCCATGTGAATGACAACTTCAACCTCGTATGCGCGAAAGGTCTCTATCAGTTTTTCCTTGTCTTGGATAAAGCCTTCGACAAATATTGCAGCAGGATCAACGGCCTGACGATGCCCTAATTCCAGGCTGTCAAAGACGACTGCTCGATGGCCCTGCGCGATTAATCGCTCTGTCATTACGCTTCCGATGTACCCGGCTCCACCGGTTACCAATACATTCATTGTGACGCTTCCTTGAGACTGTTTTTTTGAGTGGCGTAGTATCGCAGAAAACCTTTAAGAGCGGAATAGCACAGCAAGGCGTCAGATAGTTCTGAACAAAGGAAAAGGCAGTCAAAATAATTTCGACTGCCTTTTGCAAGAATTCAAATGATTGCCAAACCCTATTGATTGGGGGGTGGGGTCGGGACCGCTCCGCCACCGCATCTTGGGTCAGAGTTATCCCTCTGACACGGCCCGCGCGTCATGGTCGGCGCACGACCACCGGTATCGTTGTCGCCGGGAGCCGCACCGGGGATGCCACCTATCCCACCCATGCCACCACCTAAAGGCATAACGTTATTCAGGCCGGGAACAGCGACACCCGCGATAAAAATGGCTTTATCATAGGTTTCTATGGTGTAGTAATTGCGAATCATCGGCTTCTTCAAACCGCTGATGACCCCCACAATCGGCCTGCTATCCGAATCCATATCCAATGAAAACCCGGAAGCTGTCACAGGCTTGCCATCTTCTTCATCATCACTCGCATTGATATTTGTCATGTTCAAGCCAGCGGCCTGGGCGGCCAGCATAAGCAACGGGGGCATTCCCTGTTGCTGCTGTGCGCCAGCCACGGCTGGATTCCCAGCCCCACCGGATGCCAGGGCCTGTGCCTGCTGTTCGGCAATCACTCGCGTATAGGTTCGCGCGAACTCTTTAATCTTTGGGTCACCCCATCGAACGGGCTTCCACTCCTCCCCGGTCAACGGATCAATGAGCGCGGATTTCCGAAGGATATGAAACTCTTTTCCCTGCACGTTAAATTTATCCAGCAAATCCTCCAACTTGGTTGGCAGATTTTGTGGATTGTTGATCCCCCCCTTGAGCGTCGCATAAGTTTGAATTGCATATGTAACCTGCTGAGCGCGAAAGAAAGCCTCTTCTTCGTTTTCACGTTGCCCCACGAATTGAGCTGAAGGTTTTGCAGTCATCGAAGCCAAAAGCACCAATCCGATGGTGATTGCGACTAACAACGAAAGCAACGCATACCCAGATTCATTGACAGATTTGGCAGGTTTCATTTTGCGCCTCACAAAGTTGAGAATTGCTGCAAGAGTCTAAGGCTCACAGCTCAGGTGTTAGCCGTTTTCGCCCGTAAAGGGCAACCGATGCCTGACATTGATTGTGATGTCAAGAATTTCAATCTCAGTCGGGGTGATATTCGTAACCTGCCATCGGGTCCCTATCTTGTCGCCTTTGCGAACATTTTTCAGCTCGCTTTCTGACTCATCACGAATCACCGCCATGCTAACTCCGTTCTTAACAATCAGCCCCAAATACTTATATCCCGGTATCGGCGGTGCGGTGATATTCAACGTCAGGCGGTTGGAATACCACTTCACCGGATCAGCCGTCCCCTTGACTTCGACTTGGACTTGCCCCGGATTGGCAATGACGGACTTCGGTACTGTAACCTTGAGTTGCGACTCACTCACCACTGTCGTGGCGTGAGCCGCACCGTTAATAAAGACACGGGCATCCGGTGGAAGCTTGGCACCGAATATCGTCATGGCAAAATCATCCGTCCGTGCCGTCACCTGGCTGGGATTCAATCCCGCCAGTGTGATCGGTGGTGGTGGCGGCGGTGGTGGTGTTGGTGTTGGTGTTGGCGGCGGCGGCGGCGACGGCGGCGGCGGATAGATAAAAATGTTTCGCCCCATCACGGGTGCGGTCGAATCCCAGAGGCCACCCAGATCAAGTGGCTGGCTTACCAACACAACATTATTCGCTGTTTTGGGATCAACCTGTCCACTCGGATTGATCGGTGCATTGATGCCTGGTTTGGCGGTCGTTTGTCGAGTCGCGGGAGTACGCGAAGAGCCAGAATCATCTGAGAAAAACAAAGACCAGGAAACCACACCAACCATAATCAGGCCCAGCACACCTGCTAAAATTTGTTTTTTCTTTTCCGCTGAAAGAGCCATAGTTTGCCTTAGAAATTTCAGTTTATTGTCGCAGAGCCGAGGCGTTCACTGGGAGAGGTTTTGCGCCCGCTTCAAGCCGCTCGTTACGTGAAAAATGTGTTTCCATCTCAATCTTGAGCGCAACGATGATCTTGGCAGGCCCCTCAGAAGGCGGCGCGATTCCGGGATTAGCCTCTGGTCCAGGGGCAGCAGCTTGCGGCATCACGGCACCGCCCGGATTGGAGGGCGCGTCTGGATTGGGAATTGCGGGTTGAAACTTGCTCCGTTGCCTTTCATCAATGCTCTGCAACGTGATGGAGTTTACGATCACAAAGTTGCGACTTCTCTCCAGCGCCGCAATAAAGCGCCGCAAATCATGGTAGTCACCTTCAACGGTTGTATCTATGCCCAATCCTTCATAAACGTTCGGCAGTTTATCCCGCTGCGTGATCGGGGCGGGAGTTGGAGACGTGCCGGGACTGGCACCGGGTTTTACTTCACCCGGCAAGGGAGCAGGCGCATCTACGCGGTACGAAATGTCACCCGCGCGGACGCGATTGGCTTTGGCTAATTGATTTACTTCATCAATGATAGCGGTGATGCCAACCTCACGGCTGTGGAGGCGGACTTCAAAACTTTCCAGACTTTCCAGGATTTTCCCACGGTTTCCGCTTTGCTCTGCAAAAAGCTTCCGTTTCGTGTCCTCATCCACCACTTGGTTCTGGAGCTTTTTCTCTCTGTCCCTCAGTTCACTCAGCTTGGACCGCAATGGTTGTGCGCTATTTAGAAAATAGAACGTGACCACTCCGACAAAAATAACAGTGGCGACCAGCGCGACCCACTCAAAAGCACTCAGGCGCAGATTTCGCAGGATGCCGCTCACATTCAGATCAAGGTTTTTCATTGCTTTGCGCCTCCTGCGGTCGCCGCCACTTGCGTTTTCAAGCTGGATAATGGCGCGGTCGAAAATTGAGAGGGCCGATATTCGACGCTCAATTGAAACTCGACCTCTTCAGTACCTTCCACCGTTTTTTGAGACCGTGGATACACCGTGAAGCGAGCCGAGCGATTCAATTCGCTAATCATCTGCGTCACCTCAGTTGAACTTTTGCCAATCACATCAAACGACAAGGACACCGACTTGCCTTCCGCATCTTTATTCCGCCCCACCGTGTCAACCGCGATCCGAGTCACCCGAACGTTGGCGGGAATAAATCGTTCCAAGTCATTGAGAAGCTGCGACCAGGAAAAACTTTTGCGCGTAATTAAGTCCTGAGCCACGATCAGAGCCTGATTCTGCCCAATGGTAAGGGTCGAATCTGAAAAATCTATTGGCTGCCCATTTTTGGCCTGAGCCTCAAGTCGCTGCACCTTGGGTTCCAACAATGCGATTTGTTGTTCCAAACCCGCCTGCGACCGGAGAGCATTGAGTCCAACCAGCGAAGCAATGGCAATCACGCTGGCGATCAGTAACCAAAACAGCCGCCGATTGCGAAATGGCTCACTGGCGAAATTGATTTGAAGTTTCATACTGGCTTGCAGGGTTGTTATTTGCTCTGGGAAATAATGTCAGAAATCAGAATTGCTGGGGGGCAGTCAAGGCGCGCGGAATATAGCACAATTTCAGCCCCGCAAAATAGCTTTATGATGGCGCGTGCGATTCCAGAGAAGAAAAAGGAGGTGATCGTCCTCAACTATGAAGTACCGACCACCTCACACAAACCACACACATTGTGGACACGTTATAACACAAAAAAGGTTCCAGGAAAATTTGTTTTCCTGGCAACGAGCCACAGAAAATAGCCTACTCTTCGGGATACTCGGCATCACGCCAGGCTTTAATCCCGCCAGCCATCGAAAGCACGTTGGTGTACCCCATTTTTTGTAAATTGTCCGCCGCCAACGCGGAACGATAGCCTCCTCCACAATATAAAACCATTTCGGTATCTTTGGTCGAGGCGAATTGATGGATGTCACGTTCGAGGATGCCGCGCCCCAAATGAGACGCACCAGCAGCGTGGCCTTTTTCCCATTCATGATCCTCACGAATATCAAGAAAGAGAAATGATTCGCCCGCATCCAACTTGGCTTTGGTTTGCGCCACTGTAATCTCTCGGACTCGTGATTTGGCATCGTCACAAATTTGCTCAAATTCAATTGAATGAATCATTGAAGTTCCTTTCAGTTAGAGGGATGCAACGATTGGAAGTGCTGGATGCCGCTGACCTGGTCTTTGGCCCCACATTCGCCTGCTGCCCACTTTGGGTATCGTGGGTCTCGGTCAAAATTTATCCCGAAGGACAACCGGCAGGGCTTACACCTAAGAACGGCCATGCTCGTCACAATCCGTGGTTAGTCGCTTATTTTCAAGCTCCCACTTATCGTGCCTTACGTGGACTCTTTTGACCCGTTCTGCCTTGAGCTAGGACGCGAACGCCCGCAACCACAGACCGGCATCCAGCACTTCCAATCGTTTTTCAATAAAAATTACGGGATGGTTTTATGCGCTCGCGTTCAGACTGTCAAAGGAATGTGGTCCACGATTTCCAATCCAAAGCCCTGAAGCGCATTCAATCGTGGCGGGTGATTGGAAAGCAGTCGCAATTGGCGGACGCCCAACTCGTGCAGGATTTGCGCGCCTGTGCCGTAATCCCGAACCGCTCGCATCCGCTCCTGAGGGCTGAGAATGCGTTTGGCTTCGGTTTGCTGAGCATAGGCGCGAAGTTGATCGGCCAAGCCGAGTCCTTCCATTTCCTGTTTCAAATACAACACGACCCCTTTCCCTGCCTCGGCAATCAATCTGAGTGCGGTTTGCAATTGCGCTCCGTGATCGTCCCTGAGACTTCCAAAAACATCCGTCAAAACCGATTGCGTATGCACACGGACCAAGGTGGGTTCGTCGCCCTCAATCTCGCCTAAAACCATTGCCAAATGCGTTTCGTGATTCAACACATTTTCAAACGCGACCGCCTTAAAGTTGCCATGAATCGTTGGAACCAGGGCAGACTCGACGCGCCGCACCAGTACTTCGTTTTCCATTCGATAGCGAATCAGTTGCGCCACAGAGATGATTTTCAATTCGTGTTTGCTGGCAAATACTTCAAGTTGCGGTAACCGCGCCATCGTGCCGTCATCATTCATCACTTCACAAATGACCGCCGCTGGCGTCAAGCCGGAAATCCGGGCCAAATCCACTCCCGCCTCAGTTTGTCCGGGCCGCATCAAAACACCGCCTTTGCGAGCACGCAGTGGAAACACGTGACCAGGGCGAGCCAGATCGCGGGCCGTACAATCAGGACTCGCCGCAGTGCGAATCGTGTGCGCGCGGTCGGCTGCCGAGATACCCGTCGTCACCCCGTGTTTCGCCTCAATCGAAATCGTGAAGGCGGTTCCGAAACTGGAGGAGTTCTCACGCTCTGAAACTTGTAACGGCAATTCCAGTTCGTCGCAGCGGTCTTCATTCATCGGCAGACAAATCAGACCTCGCCCTTCGCGGGCCATAAAGTTAATCAGTTCAGGGGTAACCAATTCAGCCGCACAGGCCAGATCGCCTTCATTTTCGCGGTCTTCGTCATCCACAATAATAACGATTTTCCCTGCGCGAAAATCGTTGATCGCTTCTTCAATAGGAGCCAGAGGCATAGTTGTATTCCATCTACTGTAATCAATTCTTCGACCGCCGCGAGGCACTCAAAAGAAAACTGGCGATAAAAGTAATCGCGACGCCAATCCAGGTATACATCGTACCTGAACTCTGGGGGTTGGTTGCCTTTAGGCGGATGCCCGCCGCTGCAATGAAAAGACCGACCAGCGCCAGTGCAATAAAACCTATATGTTTAGCTTTGAGGTTCATACTTGTTCCTGCATTCAATAGCCCATCTCGGTAAGTTTTTCCAAGGTGAGGCCGTTTTTTGTTCTGCCTTGATGAGGTTGCATCATCCGTTCTACATATTTAGCAATAATGTCAACTTCCAGGTTGACGGCATTGCCACGCTTGAGGGTTGAAAGGTTCGTGACTTTCCACGTATGTGGAATGACTGCGATTTCAAACCAGTCATCCCCCAATTTGGCAACGGTCAAACTGATGCCATCTACGGTGATGGAGCCTTTTTCGACAATATACTTTCCGAGATGAAGAGGAAATTTGATTCGGACATTCCACCCGTCACCTTCCTGTTTCGCGCCGATAAATTCGCCCATCGCATCTACATGCCCCTGCACAATATGCCCGCCAAATCGAGCGTTCGGCGTCATCGGACGTTCGAGATTCACTTTGCTGCCAGTGCGAATTTGGTTGAGACTGGTGCGGCGCAGGGTTTCCGCTGAAATGTCCGCATTAAAGGTGGATGTCGTCATCGCCACCACTGTCAGGCAGACGCCATTGACGGCGATACTGTCACCAATTTTAGCATCAGATAAAATCGTTGGGGCATTCACGACTATTCGCGCGCCATCACGAACGTTCGTGAGCGTCTGGATCGTGCCAAGTTCTTCGATAATTCCGGTAAACATTTGATTCAAGCTTTCTGCGACACAATCGCAAGAATATTCGCAATCACTTCTTCAATCGTAAAATTTGAAGTGTCAATGTAGATGGCATCTTCCGCCTGTAGCAGCGGCGAGTCAGCGCGCGAACTGTCGCGGTCATCGCGCGATTCAATAGCGGCGCGTGTTTCCTGCATCGAAGCAGCCATTCCTTTCTGCGCCTCTTCGGCAAACCGACGGTGGGCGCGTGCTTCGGTCGAGGCATCCAGAAAGATTTTCACTTCCGCTCTGGGGAACACAACCGTTCCAATATCGCGGCCTTCCATCACTACGTTTCCCATTCGCCCCATTTCCTGTTGTTGCGCTACCAACGAGCGCCGCACCGCAGGAATGGCAGAAACAATAGATGCGGCCTGACTAATCTGTGGTGTGCGAATTTCGTTGGTAATCTCACGATCATCAATAAAGACGCGCATCTCGTCCACGCTTCCCTGCAATTCAATGTGTGATTCCGCTGCCAGCAAGCCAATCCGCGTGGTGTCTTCCAGCTCGATTTCGTCGGTCAGGACTTTCCACGCAACTGCGCGGTACATCGCTCCGGTGTCAATGTAGAGATAGTTCAAGCGACGAGCGAGCGATTTGGCAACAGTGCTTTTCCCGGCTCCGGCAGGGCCATCAATTGCAATAATCATGCGAAGTATTTTCCATTCAATGTTGTGGCGAACTCCAATAATCCCAAGTAATGCGGGCAATTTTCGCAATCAGCTCTTCGCGCGTTTCCGCATTCGCTTTGGAATCGGAAACGAAAACAGCAATGGCAAAATGCTGCCCATTGGGCAGGGTCACGATTCCAATATCATTCGTGGCGTGCGTCAAGCCATCAGTCGTCCCGGAAGTCCCTGTTTTATGAGCGACAATCGTCCCGGCGGGCAACAGCCCTTTGAGGCGGCGCATCCCCGTTGGGGTCTCAATCATCAACTTCAGCAGCAATGCCCGATTTGCCGAGGATAAATGCTTTCCTTCCTGTAACGCATGCAACAATGCGACTGCCGATTGCGGTGTCGCCCAATTGCGATACTGAACGGACACGTCGCGCCCAATTTCTTTTTCGGTGTCCGCGACGATCACGCCATCAATCCCGAGCTGATGAAGATACTTCATCACGGCTACCGGACCGCCCGCAACGCGCAGCAAAACATCGCTCGCACTACCATCACTTTCGGACACGGCGTAACGCAACAAATCCTGAATCGTCAATGTCACGCCTTGCGGGAATTTGTCTCGAATCGGGCTGTGTTGTCCGCTTCGCACATATTCGCTTTTTATCACCTTCACCTTTTGACGTAAGCTGAGCCTTCCCTGATCTACCAAATGCAAAGTCGCCATTCCTATCGGAAACTTATAAACACTTTGCAGTGGGAATCGCTGATCCCCGGAGAGCGAAACTGATTCGCCCGTCTCCAAAAGCATCGCCATGACACCAACACGCCCCTGTGCGCTGCTGGCGCAGTTCGCTATCTCAGAACGCAACCCCTCAATTGCGCGGCCTTGAGCCAAAACAGCAGAGGGCAAACTGAAGAGTAAAAATACCAAAAGAAATTTACCGATCATGTACTTCATAATTCTTACCGCTCTAGTTGTGGAGCAGTGTTCGCATCACCTTAAGAGTCTTTTCAATCCCATCTCGATTCACATCATAATGCGTCACCATTCGCATTTCGTGGGCGCTGATGCCATTGGCGAGGACACCGTGTTCCTTCAGACCAGTTGAAATCTGTGCGGTGGTTTTGCCAGTTTCGGCTACATCAAAAATCACAATATTCGTTTGCACAGTTTCGAGGTCAATGCGGATGCCCCGCAATTCGGCAACCCCTTCTGCCAGGCGTTTGGCATTGGCGTGATCGTCCGGCAACAGCTTCGGCGATTCTTCCAGAGCGAGCCGTCCCGCTGCGGCCAGAATGCCAACCTGTCGCATCCCGCCACCTAATCGTTTGCGCCACGATTTGGCCTCCTCGATAAATTCGCGCTTCCCCAAAATCATCGAACCGACCGGCGCACCAAGCCCTTTCGACAAACAAAACATCACCGAATCGAATGGTCGGGCGATCTCGGCCACAGTGGTTTCGAGTGCGACGGACGCATTAAAAATTCGCGCTCCATCCAAATGCACTGGCAAATTTAATGAATGGGCGTATTCGCAAATATCTTCCGCAATCTGGAGTGGAAGCACGGATCCGCCAGCCATATTGTGCGTATTTTCCAATGCGACGAGTGATGTCGGCGTCACGTAGTATGGGGCGTTGGAATGAATCGCGCCCGCCACCAGGTCTTTCGTCAACCTCCCATTTTCGCCACGCACAGAACGAACTGTAACGCCGGAAAAGACTGCCGCCCCGCCCATTTCGTAATTGTAAATGTGACTGCGCTCTTCCAAAACCACTTCGGTTCCCGGTTTCGTATGCAGCTTCACACAAAGCTGATTCCCCATCGAACCGGTTGGAACAAACAACGCCGCTTCTTTCTCAAAAAGTTCAGCCGCACGTTCCTGCAAGCGATTGACGGTAGGGTCCTCGCCGTAAACATCATCGCCGACTTCGGCCTCCGCCATCGCGCGTCGCATCGTGGCAGTTGGTTTCGTTACAGTGTCACTGCGTAAATCAATCCAATTCATACAAATGCCTGAAACACTTCGTTTGCTAACACTTTTCCGGCTCGTGAAATGATGAGCCGATCATTTTGCATTTCAATCAAGCCAGCTTCACGGAGCCGTGTCAATTCTTCGGCGTAGCGCGCTTTCACATCTACGCCAAAACGAGTCTGGTGCGTCTGTAAATCAACCCCATCCTGCAATCGCAATTTCAGAAAAATTGCTTCACTTTGCTTGTCTTCATCATCAAGTGCGATTCGTTCCTGAACGGGCGATTCGCCGTTCTCAACACACTGCAAATATTCGTGAATGTTGCGCGTGTTCGACCAACGGGTTTCGCCGTCATAACCAGCCGCCGAAACGCCAAACGCCCAGTATGGAGCGCCCGTCCAGTATTTCAAATTATGCCGCGACTCAAATCCCGGCCTGGCCCAATTTGATAATTCGTAATGTTCATAACCGTGCCGCGCCGCTTCGTCAACCAGGGCGTAATACATCGCCACCGTTACATCCTCATCAATCGCTCGTAGTTCTCCGCGTTCGATGCGATGCAAGAGCGGCGCGTCTTTATACAGTTCCAATAAATAAACGGAAAGATGCTCGGTGTCGAGGGCGAAGGCTTCCTGCAAATTGCGCTGCCACGTTGTTATTTGTTGCTCAGGCAATCCCGCAATCAGATCAATGCTGATGTTTTTGAAGCCTGCTTGCCGCGCCAAATGAACAGCTGCGCGCGCTTCCTGAGCGTTGTGAACGCGATCAATCATTTTCAGTTCAGCATTATCGAAGGATTGCACCCCGAAACTGATGCGATTGAATCCAATGGATCGCAAGCCCTGAAAGTATTCCAGCGAAATCGTGCCGGGGTTGGCTTCCGTCGTAATTTCAGCCTCAGCCGCCACATCAAATTTTTGATGGCAAGCATCAAGAATCGCGGCCAGTTGTTCGATGCTCAAGGTCGTCGGAGTGCCGCCGCCAAAGTAGATCGAGTCCACTTTGCACATCGCATCACTCTTCCCTGCCCGTTCGATTTCACATAACAAAGCGGCCACGTATCGCTTTGCCAATTCGGATTCGTAGCCGCCAGTCGCAAAATTACAGTAGTGACAGCGAGATGCACAAAACGGGATGTGAAGGTAGATGCCTGCCTGATCGCTCATAGAAATCCGCAGTATACCACGATCACACCTTCACCTCTTTCCACTTGCCGCGCCGGAACAAAAGCATCGCAATCACGGCCATCAGTGCATCGCAAAACGTCACCGACCAAAAGACGCCGTTGACTTGCAGACGAGTGTGGTTTGACAACCAGTAAGCCAGCGGAATTTGCATCAGCCAGAAGCATACGATGTTGATGAGTGTCGGCGTGTAGGTGTCACCTGCACCATTGAACGAAGCGGTAATGACCATCCCCCAAGCATAAAACACATAGCCATAACTCAGGATGCGCAACGCGGCGACGCCATAAGAAACAACTGTGGCCTCGGTCGTAAAAATCCCAATCATGAACTCGGTGAACAGGACAAAGATGATCGTCACAATCAACATAAAAACCATGTTTGCCACGCCTGTCATCCAGACTGATTTTTCGGCGCGCTCCGGCTTTTTGGCACCGAGATTTTGCCCGACCAACGTCGCCGCCGCGTTGCTCATTCCCCAGGCCGGAAGGATCGCAAAAATAATGATGCGAATGGCGACGGTATAGCCCGCGATGGCTCCACTGCCGAAATTGGAAACGAAGCGCATCATGGCAATCCAGCTTGAGGTCGCCAAAAAGTTTTGCATCATCACGCCGAACGATAGCCGCAGCAGCTTCCACATCAAGGGGAAATCCGGCGCGCAGTGATGCCAGTCAATCTTAATGCGCCCTTTGCCACCGAAGAGCAACCAGAATTGATACCCAATTCCGGCACATCGCCCAATGGTTGTCGCCACCGCTGATCCGGTCACACCCCATTCAGGAAATGGTCCTAGTCCGAAAATGAAGCACGGATCAAGAATAAAATTCACGATGTTGGCGGCCCACAACGACCGCATCGCAATGGAGGCGTCCCCCGCACCGCGAAAAATCGCGTTGTTGATGAACAACAACATCACCGTGACGTTTCCGGCAAAAATGATTTGACCGTAACCTTTGCCGATCCCGATGACTTCAGAATGCGCGCCCATCAACTGAAAAATGAAGGGCATAAAAAACAGCCCGACGATAGTCAGTGGCAACGAACACAGGATACCAAGCCATATCCCCTGTGCGCCCGCGTGCGCTGCCCCCGGCAGATTCTGTTCGCCCACACGCCGCGCCACGGTCGCCGTCACAGCCATCGCCAAGCCCATCCCAATCGTGAAGACCAGCGTCAACAACGATTCCGTCAGCCCGACGATAGCGAGCGCTTCGGTAATGTTGTTGCTCATGTGCGAGATGTAAAAAATATTGACGACCGCAAACAGCGATTCGAGCGCGAGTTCTAGCACCATCGGCACGGCGAGCAAAAAGATCGCGCGGCCAATACTGCCTTCGGTGAAATTGTGATGTGTCCCCCGAAGAGCTTCTTTGATCGTAGCCCAAACTCCGGGAGTAGATAGAGGTGCGGTTTCGCTTGTCTCCAAGCTGACCGTTTCTTGCGAATTACTCATGCAGGTTCCTTTACCAGAGATAGCGTCCCGCCTCAATCAGCGTGTCTGCGATCACCCGTCGCGCGGCTTTCGTATTGATTGGCGGTAGCCAACGCAAAGTTGAAAGCGCGTCCACGAATTCGCTCTCACGACATTCATCGCTGAGCGTTGCGTGCAGCAAACGCGTATTTGTCGCCACACGCTCCGCAGCATCGCAGGCGTAGATGTGCGCCATTTCCAATTGCACCTGCGCTTGCGCTTCGCCGCGTGTGGCAATCAGTTTGGCGGTTCTCAGCATTACGCTTTCGATGGCATAGACGTCTATCAGCGTGTCGGCCAAAAGGCCTAACACTTCTTGTTCTTCATTGATCTGATCACCGTAGCTTAGTGATGCAGCCTGGAGGCAAAGGAGAGCTGCTTTCTTCGTTACAGCAAGTTGCGACTCGACATACGCGAGCGGCGCAAGTTTAGTTGCAGGATTTACATTTGGCAATTGTGTAAGCAGCGATGTGGCGGTTTCCGCGAGAGGCAAATCGCCTTTGGCAGCAGCTTTCAGCAAACGCGTGGTAATGATGGTGCGATTGATTTCATTTGTGCCTTCGTAAATGCGCGTGATGCGGGCGTCGCGGTACGCCTGCTCGGCAGGAAACTCTTTCGAGTAGCCATAGCCCCCATAAATCTGCACCGTTTCATCCACGACATCCCCCAACGCCTCGCTCGTCCAAACTTTAATGATTGAGCATTCGACC
>JAEUQN010000145.1 GCA_016789725.1 Blastocatellia bacterium
AATGTACCGCAGTGATTTTACTAGCGGCCAGAGTTGCTTAGATCGGGAACTAAAAAAATTAAAGCGGTGATAAATGAAGCGTGAGCTTACCACAAGATTGGCGTACCCGCTAAATGCTGGGACGTTCAAGTAATCATTCGAGAAGTTGAAAG
Source organism: Blastocatellia bacterium (assembly GCA_016789725.1). GTDB lineage: Bacteria > Acidobacteriota > Blastocatellia > RBC074 > RBC074 > JAFDVL01. The sequence continues at coordinate 153 of JAEUQN010000145.1, forward strand.
GGAATTGCCAAACCCGTTTGATGAGTGGTCGCTCGGCGTTGCCTTTATTGCTCGAATAATCGCAAAAACTCTGGTTGTGTCGCGGGATTGATTTTGGCTACAGCAAGGTTTTCTTCGACGTGGGTAACCTGGCTCATCCCAATGAGAGCGGTGGTGATGCCAGGTGCAGAGCGCGTGAATTGGATGGCGCGTTGCGCATCGGTTTGCAGCCCCGGAAACGTTTCGTGAATCACGTCGGGCAAATTGGAAGCCAGTCGTGCCTGCAACATAGAAGCACTTGCCATCACCGTAATGCCCAATTCCTGCGCCGCTTCCAGCAACGATTTGGCCTGTCCATTGACGATTTGATTGCCGTGCGTCAAGGCTTCAGGCATTGCCAGGTTGAAGGGCAATTGGATGACTTTGAAATGATGCTGATCGCCTGCCACCTCGCGCGCTGTGGCGACAATTTGTTCCAGCGACAGATAGTCGCGGCTGTTGGGTAGGGCGCGGTATCCGTTCCAGGTGGCGGTGCCATACATTGCGATTTTGCCCGCCGCGACTGCCGATTCCAGAAACTCAAACGCGGTTCGCAAGCGCGTATAAAATTCGTCGCGCGACACTTCCGCAAATTGCGATTCGGGATTGTGCAAGTAGTACACATCAATGCAATCCAGTTGCAGCTTGCGCAAACTGTTGTCGAGCTGATTTTGTAAATAACCGGGCGTCATACAATGCTGGCCCTGTACGAAGTCGTCGAGCGTACAAATGCCGGGATTGACGAAAGTGTTTTGCAGATACTCAATAAATTCGCTCTGGCTGCGCGGCATTCCGGTTTCAAAGGGCAAATAACCGCCTTTGGTCGTGACGATCATTTCACCGCGTGACAATTGGCCCCCGGCCATCATTTCCGCAAATGCCTCGCCGAAGTTTTGTTCACTGCGGCCCCGGCGATAATTGGCGGCGGTGTCGAAGACGTTGCATCCTAATTCAAATGCCCGCTTGACGGCGGCCTTATATCCCGCATCTGTGCGAGCATCGGCTTCGCCGAGGTATGACCCCAGCCCAATCGAAGACATCCATAAATTTTGTGTCTGGCGAAAATGCTGGTTGGCGGTGTGACCAGCAAAACGCTGGCAATATTGGGCGGTCGCTTCCGGGGTGGCGTGGCGCATGAGATTTGAGAATTGAAAAGTTGAAAATTGATCATTGACACTGCGCGTGGTGTGGTTGTACCGCGCGTAGTGTCAGATTTATTTGCCGTTCACGACGTTTTTGATGTTCAGGCGAATTTCGCCGAAGGCCAAGCGCGTCACAATGTAGAGCGGCAATCGTTTCGCATCGTTGGTGATCCAGGCCTGCGCCATCAGTTGATTATTTTCCTGATTGATGATGTCAAGTTGCAGCGTGTCGCGGGTGCCGAGCGCGCTGTTGATCGCTTCTTGTTTGACGATTTTGATGGTCACTGCGCGCGGGCGATGATTCGCATCTACGAAGTGAAAGGTTTGATTTGCCCCGACGGTCAATTGCGATGCGCGTACCGCATAAAACAAGGAAACCAAATCCAGGGTGCGCGGCTTGACGTCGAAATGCGTGCCATTATCGAGCCGCACGGAGTTGTCCTTGTAAATCGCTACGATGTCCTTGCGCCGCTGGCCCTCAATGATTTGCGTTTCAGTGCGGATGGGAGCCAGGGAATCCACGTGAACATAACTTTTGAACTTGTCGTCCAGATTGATGATGGAACGCGCGGAACCAATTGTTGCAAGGTCGCCAACCATTTCAAACACTACGTGATTGTCCAACTTGCCGCGCCGTTGAATGGCGAGATTGACTTTGCCAATGTTTCCCAGGTTCAGCCATTCCACGTCGTAGCTGACGCGTTCGCCAACGGCAAAAGGCAGGCTGCTCTCGAATTCTGAGGGCGTCGCCTCGGCGGTTTCCAACGCGATTTTCGGATCACGCGACACGATTTCCGGCGGTGCGGTGTTGATCGCAATCAGGTTGGCTTTGTTCAATTGCGGATTGATGCTGACCTGTGTCAATTCAGCGCGTATTTCGCCAAACGAAGGTTTGGATTGAATCACCAGCGGCAGGCGCTGTTTGTCGTCCGAAAACCAGACGCGGACGTTGTATTCGACTTTGTCCTTGGTGCGAGCTTTCAGATCAATGCGGATTGCATCGTAGTTACCGGCCTGAGTGGTGATGCGCTCGCGGTTTTTGACCTGCGCTTCAATATCCACCAGATGTTTGCCAAACAGCGCGGTGAATTTGGTGGCCTTGACGCCTTCGCCGAATTCGCGCAGCCGCAACGCATACACGAGCGACGGCAAGTCAAAGGTTTCGGATGGCAATGCCAGTTCAGATTGATCGCCGAAGCGCGCAAGGCGTCGTTGCTGGTCAATCGTGACGGTCTCGTCTTCGCTGATTTTTCCCTGCCGCGTCGCATTATCTGTGCGATAGGGCAGCAAGGTTCTGGCGTCAATGTAAGAAATATATTGATTGTCTATTTCGTTGAAGAGTGTGCGCACATAGCCGAGCGTGGCGACCTTGGTACTGAGTTGGTAGCCTTGCTGTCCGAAAAATGCTCCCTGTCCGGTGACTTCCAGTTCCAATCGTGCGGCGGTCACAAAATTGGCCCACGACACATTAAAGCTCAGCTTTTCGCCAACCTGAAATGGACGCGTGGAAGCGGGAGCATTGAGAACTGGTTTCGGCGGCTCGGCTTTGGGCGGTGGTGTGAATTGTCCACCTGATTGTTGTGTTTCGGCGACTGGCTCCACTGTGGCCGAAACAGTTTTGCGCGGCTGGGCAAATAGGTTGAGCGCCCCGATCAACAGAAATCCCGAAATAGTGCGAGTAACAAATTGGTGAATCATGCGCTGGTTGCTTTCTCTGTATTTGCAGGAGTTAGGCGACCATCATCGAGGGCTTCTGAGAGTCGCTCGTCTGCCAAATGCCATACTTACACGCATCAGGCGAGGGCTTGTTCGATTTCTTCGCTAATTTTTTGCGCGGCGGTTGCCGGGTTCTCCGCGCTTGTGATGGGCCGACCGATCACCAGATAATCCGCGCCCGCTGTCACTGCTTCGGCGGGCGTCATGACGCGCTTTTGATCGTTGAGCGCCGCACCCGCAGGCCGTACGCCAGGCGTCAAAATGACGAAGTTTGGATTGTCAATTGACTGTCGCAAGGGCAGGATTTCCCGTGGCGAAGCGACTACGCCGTTGATCCCGGAGGCCGAAGCGAGTTGCGCCAAATGGACGACTTGCTCCTGAATAGATCTTTCAAGGCCGATTTCTTGCAGCGAAGCTTGATCGTGGCTCGTCAAAATCGTGACCGCTAAAATCAATGGCTTAGGAAATTTCTCGCGCTCTGCGGCGTCGTTTATTGCATCAACCGTCGCCCGCATCATAGCCGATCCGCCCAGCGAATGCACATTAAAAATGCTGACACCAAGCCGTGCGGCTTCGACTCCGGCAGCCGCTACGGTGTTCGGAATATCGTGAAATTTCAGGTCTAAAAAGACCTTTTCGCCCAGACCCACGACCTGCCGCACGATGTCCGGCCCGGCAGCCGTGAACAGTTGCTTGCCGATCTTGAACATGCCGACGAGTCCGCGCAGTTGCTCGACTAAACTTAAAGCTTGCGCAGGCGTTTCGACATCCAGCGCGACGACGATTCGATCTTTGGGTTGCATAATTCGTGGATCGGGCTGCCAGCCCGAAATGTTTTCTCACCGACTTGTTGTTGGGAACGGGCCGGCAGCCCGTTTTACATCAGCAATCGTTCGACGATGACGACATCGCGCCAAACGCCGTCCAATTGTCCGTGTTTTTCGTAAAGGCCGACTTCTCGAAAGCCTACAGACCGAACGAGATTCAGGCTCTTTTGGTTCTCAGGAAAAATGCGCGACACCAGTTTCCAGAAGCCCGCGTCTTCTGCGACTTCGATCATTTTGACCAAAGCCATTCGCCCCGCACCTCGCCCGCGAGCTTCACGAGCGACATAGACCGAAAACTCCGCGACGCCGTTGTAGCATTCGCGCGGACGATAGGTCGAAGTCGAAACAAACGCGATGACTTGCCCGTCATCTTCGACCACGATAATCGGATGCACGCCGTCGAACCACGCTCGCACATCATCTTCGGCTCTGAATCTGGTCTCAAATGTAGCGATGCGGTCAGCGATGCCATCGTTGTAAATGCGGGCCATCGCGGCAGCGTCATCAGTGGTGGCGAGTCGGGTGTGCATAAAAACGGTAGCGCAAACTGTTAGTTTGCGGTGCTTATTTATCGCGGGTTTCGTTATCAATCGGGCGCTTTATATCCAAAAACGCAAACTAACAGTTTGCGCTACCTTAAGGCAACTTCAATCCCAGCAATGTTGCCGGATTGACGTAACTTCCTTGCCAGCGCACCGCCAGATGCAAATGCGGCCCCGTCACGCGACCGGTGCCACCGCTGAGCGCGATCAATTGGCCTTTGTTGACGGTGTCGCCCTCTTTGATTTTGAATTGTGAGAGGTGAAAGTAGAGCGACAGCAAGCCCTGTCCGTGATCTATCACCACGCAACCGCCTTCAAAATACATATCGCGGGCAAGGATGACTTTTCCAGCATTGATGGCGCGAATCGGCGTCCCGGTTCCTGCGCCATAATCCAGACCGAAATGCGCGCTTTGGCGTTTGCCATTGTATGTGCGTTGCGATCCAAATTCAGAGGTCGTTCCCAAAATGGCAGGCGCGACGAAATTGCCCACCCATAATTGTTTTTCGGTGACGCGATTCAGCACGTCATTTTTCAAATCGCGTTCCTGCAAAATGCGTGGGACATCTGCCGGATCAGGATCAATATATTTTTTCGGGACGCTGATGGCTGTCGTGCGGTAATAACCTTTCGCAACCGGAATTATCTGTGCGAACGAAACCTTTTGCCCATTCGCTGCGACGCCGTTCAACCCTAAATCGTGATTGCCGGGCTTCGTGTCGTAATCCACTCCCACAAATCCATACCAGACGCCGCTCGCCTGATCGAAGCTGAAGAAGACACGCTTGCCCAAAAAGTTTCCGCTGAGCGATTTCAGCGGCGTTGCCGGTTTGTAGCGAAACACTCCCGGCGCGCCATTGATGAGTTTTTCCGGCGACCAGGAGACGGGTTGCGCGAAGGCGCTAGCAAGGGCTACACACAAAAGCAAAAGGCAAAAGGCAAATCTCAAAAGGCAAAAGTGGGAAGCGGATGGCTGCGCCAATTTTATAAAAGAAATAAAGAAGGTGCCGACCTTTTGATTTTTGCCCTTTGCCTTTTGCCTTTTGCTTTCCATGTTATGCCTCCACCGTTCCGACAAGTTTACTGATGTTGTTTAGATTTTTCTCGCGGCAATATTCCGCCAGCCCATCAATAATTTTCATCGTCGCGCTCGGATCGTAAAAGTTTGCTGTGCCGACCTGGATCAAGCGCGCGCCCGCTATGATGAACTCTAAGGCGTCTTCGGTTGTCGCAATGCCGCCGATGCCGATGAGCGGGATTTTGACGGCGCGATAGGCTTGAAACACGCACCGCACTGCAATCGGTTTGATCGCGGGGCCGGACAATCCACCCGTCACATTCCCAATACGCGGTTTGCGCGTGTGAATGTCAATGGACATTCCGATAGCCGTATTAATGAGCGAGAGCGCATCGGCTCCGGCGTCTTCGACCGCGCGCGCGATTTCGGCAATGTCAGTGACGTTTGGCGAGAGCTTCACAATCACCGGACGCGATGAGGCTTTTCTTACCGCCGCTGTGACTTCCGCCGCCTGACAGGCATCGTTGGCAAATGACTTGCCGCCTTCTTTGACGTTCGGACACGAGATGTTCAATTCGTAGGCGTGAATGCCTTCGCCGTCTTCGAGAATACGAATCGCTTCGCTGTATTCGTCAATCGAATAACCAAACACATTGGGGATGATGCGCGTCGCATATTGCCGTAACTCTGGCAGCTTTTCGGCGACAAAAGTTTTTGCGCCGATGTTTTGCAAGCCAATCGCATTGATCATTCCGCCGTGCGTTTCGACGATGCGCCACGGAGCGTTGCCGCGCATTGGCTTTGCAGACAAGCCTTTCGTAAACACCGCACCAAGTTTGTTCAGGTCAATCAGGTCTTTCAAATCCAAGCCATAGCCACACGTGCCGCTCGCCGTGCCGACCGGATTGGGGAATGTCACGCCTGCACATTCAATCGTTAATAATTGCGAGTCAGTCATCATTTCGCGTTCTTTCGTTTGATCTCCAAGCTCAGTGCTTTTTGCGGATTGTCATTCAGCAGTTGTGAAATTTGTTTTGCGCTTAACTGTTTTTGGATGAGTGGCAAAAAATCAGTGAAGAGGCTACTGTAATCGCGGTACTTGCCGCCGTGCGGTTCGCCGACGTGATACCAGCCAGCGTCCATCGAAACCAGCACCCGCGAAAGCAAATTCTGCTGCGTCAGATTGATCACATCCTCAGCGTGTTGTGCGGCGCTGTTTGGATGAATGCCATCGAATTCGACCCAGCAACCGCGCTCTGCCGCGCGCCGATGCACCGCCGAGTCTTTTTCATTCTGTGCGTGAATCCAGATAAAGGCACCGAGATCAACGCCGAGGCTTTCGAGCAAATCCAATTGCTGCATCGCCGCGACACCGTTGCCGGTGTGTGATCCAATCGTCAAGCCGGTTTGCAAATGCGTCAATGCAGCCGCCTGCACCAGCTTGGCATCAATCTCTGACAACGGCCCGGCGTCCACGCCGATTTTGATGATGCCAGGTTTGATGCCTGTGCCATCAATACCGAATTGAAATTCCTTGATCCAGCGCGCCGCCAATTGTTCGGCAGATTCCTGATACGCATGCGCCGGAACAAATTTATCGTTCGCCGCGCCGTAATAGCCCGTGTTCGTGATGATGTTCAGTTTGCTTACGATGGACAATCGCCGCAACAATTCCGGGTCACGTCCTAACCACGCGGGTGTGCATTCGACCAGTGTTTTGACGCCGGTTTTAGCCGCTTGTTGCAAAAAGGGAAGTGCCGTGCGAAAGACTTCGTCGCGGTTATAGCGATTCGGATTGACCTTGTCTGCGCCAACAAAATCCACCATCACATGTTCGTGCATCAACACCGTGCCAAGCGAGGAGGCGTTCATTTGCCCGCGCACGGTCATGACTTTGGCGCGCGGCGCGGCTCCGGCAGCGAAACCCACCATCGCCAACACGCTTGATGCAAGAAAATCTCGTCGCTTCATACGTTAAGTACCTCAGCCAAAATATGCGGGGCTTGCGTCGTAGCGCAATTTGCCAAATCGCGGCGCTTTCCTACGCGAGGCAGCGATTTGGCAAATCACTTTACACCGGATTATTTCGGATTACCCGCTTACCAGTGTAATTCTTCGTGCCAGAAAATCGGGCCGTCGGTGCAGACTTTTTTATAGACAAAACCTTCTGCGCAATCGTGTTTCACGGCCACTGCACAACCAACACAAATGCCAATCCCGCATGCCATCGGCGCTTCGAGCGAGAGTTGGGCGGGGATTTGATATTTGTCTGCCACCTTCGCGGTTGCGTGCAACATCGCATCCGGGCCGCAGGAGTAAATCACCGTCGGCTTGTTGGCGTTGGCTTGCAGGTGTCGTTCGAGCGGGGTGGTCACAAAGCCGCGTTCGCCCTCACTGCCATCCACCGTCGCGCTGATGCAATTTTCTTTGCCGAGCAATTCCACAAAATCATCGTAACCAAGTAGATCGCCGCGACTCGCACCACCAATGAACAATCGCGTCGGCGTGCCTTGCTTCAGTAACTCTTCCGCCAGCATAAAGACTGCCGCTGAACCTACGCCACCCACGACCAGTAAGGCGTTTTTGTCCTTCGTTGCTTGAACGTCATAGGTATTACCCAGCGCGCCCAGGTAATCCACTGGATCGCCCACGCGCATCGTCGAAAGCGATTCTGTACCGCGTCCTAAAATTTGATAAATGAATTCAACGCTGGTGCTACCGTCGTGTCGTGTGACGCGGTAATATGCCATTGCGCGGCGCAGCAGAGGTTCATAAATCCCGTGCTTTTTCAGCATCGCAAATTGACCGGGCAGGATGGTTTGTGCCTGCGGAATGCGCAGTTGCAGAAAGCCATAATGACGGCTTTTATTTTGGCTCTGTGGCGTCGAAGCGAATAGGTCATTGCGCTCGACGGTGGCGATCAGGTCTCTTGGGCATTCAGTGGACAAGACATTGGGCTCCGTTTGGATTGAGGATGCAAACGGCAGTGTAACAGACGCTCGGAAGCACAGACAAGATGAAGGGAAACTCAGCGACTTCGGAGTGGAATTGTTCAGCCGAGCGGACGCAGCGAGGGATATTGCAGCTTGCCATCGAAGGTTACGCCGAGGTAGATGTCTTGTAACTTGAGTGTTACCCCGACCGACGCCAGCGTCACAACATCCTCCAGCGCGTTGTATTCGTAATAATTCCACGAACCATTCGCTTGCTTGACGAGTTGCGCAACGTGCGGGCGATGCTGCGCAACCAGCAGGTATTCACAAAAGCTCGGAATGGATTGGTAGTGCGAGAATTTATCGCCGCGATCATAGGCTTCGGTAGATTTCGACAGGACTTCCACAATCAAGGCAGGATTCGTCAGCACATCAATGCCGCCAACTTTTTCAAAGACGGCCTGCCCACAAAGCGCCGCAAAATCACTGAAGCGAAACGGCGGCAAGCTGGGTACTTTGATGGCGGTATTCGAGGTAAAGGCCCGACAGCCGCGCGTCACCAATGGCGCTTTGAGACAGGATAAAAAGTTCCCTTCAATCTCGTAATGCGCCTCGCTCGCGCCGCTCATATCAAAGAGTTCGCCCTCCCAATATTCCCATCGTCCTTCGGCAGTTTGGATGAAGTCGAAATATTCTTCCAATGTGTACTTGTGTCTTGGCAATGCGCTCATGATTTCCTTTTCCTTCCCTCACAACGGGTTTTACGGCGGAAGGATTCTAAAGCAAACCCCGCAACTTTGGTACAGTACGGCAAGCGGTAGCGAACTGGTGAAAGGCGCACCAAGTCGCTACCGCTCATCGTACTGTACCGCACTGCATCACTCTTCCAGCAATTTCCCCGAAAACAACTTCTGCCCGCCCAGCGCCGTGTGAAACGCATACAGCGCCAGCGCCAGCACCACCCCCGCCGCCAACAATCCGTTGCTGGCATACCACGCGGACAGATTGGTGGTGATGAGCACAGGCCCGGTCAGTTGCATTACCGAATACATGGCAATCATCGTCAGAATGCCAAAGCGCGCCAGCGCCAGCACCAACATACTCGCAAAAACAAATCCGATGGGAAGAGTAATCAACTGAGCATTCGGTGGAGTACTCAACAAGGAGAGGATAACGATCAAACAAACAAAGCTGCCAAACGCCAACCAATTCCTCTTGAGAACAAGCCTAAACAGAAAAATCACAGCACAATTGCCAAAAGTAATTAACAATACTCTCGGCAAACTCGCCAGGGTGATCGCCCCTGCAATTCTGACGTGAGTCAGAGTTTCCAACACGATGTAGCCGGGCTTGATGACACCATTAGTTTGCGCAACGATGCCACTCAGTTCAAAAGCAACCTGCAAACAGACGCCCAACACAAGCCCGACTAATACGTGACGACCAACTAACGGATCACGCATGCTTCCCGCCAACAAACGATTCCACGAAACACTAATATGCGGCCATTTGCGTCGGACAAAAGGTTCCAGCGCCAGATAGATAACCGCAGTCATAACGGAGGGGAATAACGCCAATCCGATTCTTGTTACAAACCTGTTTCCTCCGGCAAAGGCCGACCAATGCTGAACGACGAGGATTTCTCCCAGCATCCCGAAAAGAAAAACCGCCATTGACAAGCGGAAGGCTCCGCGCAAATCAGCCCGACCGTTTTGCAGATTGCGTCGCACCAGCCAGCCACACACAAAAATGATCGCCAGAAGTATCAGCAACCCGATGAAATCAGCGACGATTTGCCCCTTGGCAGGCTCAGTCGCAGCACGGCTCGTCGTTTGGTAGGAGCGGATCATCTGAAACGAAACCAGTTTGCCGTGATAGGCGGCGGCTTCGATGCGCAGGGGCTGGGTTGGCACAGTCGGAACAACGCCTGTCCAGGCCATTCGCGCATCGCTCACACCGGGCGGATCAGGCATCCATTCGGGTTCGGCGGCGGTGAATTGGCTGAAGTCCAACCCCGCCAGCGCAAACGGAACTTTCCAATCCGGGACGGCTCCTGCCACAACGTTCTTTTCCACTTGGGGCGGCACGACACCAAACCGCAACAATCGTCCCGCCGGATCAAGGCTGAGCGAGCGCATCCCCGGCACAGTTTCCGGCGGATCAGTGGCTCTTACGCCGCGTTCATTCGCGCGCACTGCGGCATTCAATTCCGTCGGGCTTTCCCGATACCAGAAGTTGATGGCTGGCGTTTGCCCGGTAGCAATCAGCGGTTCGCGGTCAGCGATCTTCACATTGTTCTCAACGTAGCTGATGTAATCGTCGTCATACTGCAAACCATACGCGCGATCTGTGGGCATATCGGCATAGCCAAGCTGTGCGAAAATGGCGCGCGCCTTGTTGATCATCACATCCGGCGAATCATTGAGGCCGACACGCTCGACCAGATTCAGTTTACGATTGATGACGGCGTAAACACACAAGCCCGCAATAATCGCCAACAAACACAGCACGGCATACATCGGCTTCATGCCCGTTTTCTGCCCCGCCGCCGCGACCATCTCCGGCGACGGTGTTTCGCCCAGCGCCAACGCCGCCGCCAACGGATCGCCGCCGGGTAACGCATCCGCTACTTGCTTCGCTGAGGCCAATCGCTTCGCCGGGTCTTTTTCGAGACAACGCAAAATCACACGCTCCACGAGCGGATCAATGTCCTTTACCCAACTCGACGGCGTTGTCGGAGCCGTGCTTTCGTGCATTCGCTTCAGTTCATCCAACGATCCTGCTTCAAAAACCCGTTTGCCCGTGAAGATTTCGTAGAGCACCAAACCGAGCGCGTAAATATCGCTCTTCGTCGTCACCTCTTTGCCTGCGAATTGTTCGGGCGACATGTACGCGGGCGTGCCAGCGAACACTTCGTTGCCTTTGATCTGTTCGGCAAATCCTGCGAGGCCAAAGTCGGTGATGCGCACGCGGCCTTTGCCATCAATCATTACGTTCGCGGGTTTCAGATCACGGTGCAACACTCCGGCTTCGTGCGCCGCCGCGAGGCCGTCACAAAGTTGCTGCGCAATCTCGATGGCTTTGTCTGAAGGCAGGCGTCCGATTCTGCGCAACAATGACGACAGGTCTTCGCCGTCCACATATTCCATTGAAAGAAACTGCAACGTGCCTGTACTGGTGATGACTTCGCCGATGTCGTGGACGCGACAGACATTCGGATGCGTGACGCGGTGCGCCATTGCGACTTCGCTGCGAAAGCGCACCAGCATCGCGTTGTCTTTGGATAATCGCTCGCTTAGGAATTTGAGCGCGACGGGTTGTTGCAACGTCAAATCGTCGGCGCGATAAACTTCACCCATGCCGCCTTTGCCTAACAATCCGAGGATGCGATAGCGTTTGTTGAGCGTCGTGCCGGGCGTGAAACGCGCCTTGTCATCATTCGGCAACAAGCCAGCGGCTTCGTGGATAGCACCGCCGATCAACGCTCCGGCAGCACCTTGATAGACCAACAACGATTCGACTTCGTGTTTCAGCATCTCATCGCCGTTGCAGGCTTGCTGAAGAAACGCAGGCCGTTTGGAGGGCGTTAGTTCCAACGCGGCTTGAAAGAGTTGCTCAATGCGCTGCCATTGATCAGGCGCAAGCGATTGTTCAGGTAAGCGACGTGTCACCGACAACAAAGCCTCGGCTCCGATCCGCAAGGCAAAATCGTCGGCGCAGGATTGTTGCAAGAATTTTGTGCGCGCCTTCGAGTCTTCGTTCAAGGCCGAATTCACAAGGTGTTTGATCTCCTGCCAGCGTTCCGGTGTCATGGGGTTGTGCTCCTCGGTTGGATGCCCTTTGTACCATAGAAAATCCTGCCTACACAGCCGTTGCCGGGCAGCATTTTCTTTTTCACCCGTAGATAGCGTAAGCACTTCACACAATCGCTCATCTTGGCGAAAAATATTTACGCGGCGACTTCCTAACGCCGCACCGCTCAGGCTTTGCCAATCTTTCCCGCATTGTGTATCTTCATTTCTCTTTTCATTATTCCTAAGGGCAAGCGGATATGGCATGCGAATCGTCAAGAAAATTCTACTCACAGGTGGTCTGTTGTTTGCGATGTTGTTGGGTGGGTTGTTAATTTCCAGCTTGATCTGGCCGCGCATCAATGACGTGAAGACGGGCGAGACGCCGGAGTACCCGGAATTGCAACCGCAATATTTCAGCGTCGCGGCCTACAAGGCCTTTGATGCGGCCTTGGCAACCGCGCGGGACTTCGGTTGGGAGATTTTGCGCGAGGACCGGCAGGCTGGCGAAATTGAGGCGGTCGAAACGACGCGCGTCTTGCGCTTCAAAGATGATGTGACGATTACCATCAAGCCCAGCGTCGGCGAAAATTGTACGGTCTATGTGCATTCGCGCTCGCGGATGGGCAAAGGTGATTTTGGGACGAATGCGCGGCGCATTCTGCGGTTTCAGGCAGAACTGGCGAAACGATTGTGAGCGGTGTACTATTCGGCGCGTTCACGAACAATTCAAGAAAAGGAGGACACCGCAGATGGGGTCTTACAAAGATAGTCTCACAGGTACATTGCGGTGCAGCTTTTGCGGCAAAGGAAAGTCGGATGTGGCGAAACTGATTGCCGGGCCGCAAGTCTTCATTTGCAACGAATGTATTAACATTTGTATTGAGGTTGTGATTGACGATGCGTTAGTAAATCAAACCTCATTACAGGAAGTGTTGCCCAGTTTGAGCGAGGTGGGCGACAGTTTGCTGCAATCTGAACGTTCACGTTTGCCGCTGGCAAATCTGATGGCATTTCCCAAATCTTCTTGAGGCGAAAACGATGGATTTCAAAGAAAAGTCGGTCGTGATGACGGCTGGCGATATGAACCGCGTCATGGCGCGGATGGCTTCGCAGATTGTTGAAAACAATCCTGATTTATCGAATGTTTTGCTGGTCGGTATTCATCGGCGCGGTGTTCCGTTGGCCGAACGATTGGCGGCAAAAATCCGTGAGATGGATTCAGTAGAGGTGGCGACCGGAACGCTCGACATCACATTGTACCGCGACGATCTCAGCACCGTTGCCGAGCAGCCCGTGGTGAATAGCACGCAACTTCCTGCCAACATCACCGGCAAAACGATTATTTTGGTGGACGATGTATTGTACACGGGGCGAACCGTGCGCGCGGCGTTGGACGAGTTGATTGATTTTGGTCGTCCGCATCGTGTCCAGCTCGCAGTGCTGGTGGATCGTGGTTGGCGCGAATTGCCAATCCAGGCCGACTACATCGGCAAATATGTGAACACCACTGAACACGAAATCATCAAGGTCATGCTTCCCGAATACGACGAAGATGAAAAAGTTGTGGTCGTCGAGATGAAGTAGATCGCTGATTGATGAACGCATGGCTTCTTCAATCGAAAATCCAGGAGTTTGGTTCCCACCTCCGATCTTGTTCGTGTTGGGGTTTTTCATTGGCCTGGCACTGAATCATCTTTGGCCTTTGCCTTTGGTGCCAGAACCGCGACCGAATGCCTTGCTTTGGCTAAGCTGGGGAGTCATTGTGGTGGGACTGAGCATTATTGTTTCCGGGCTGTTGACCTTCAGATTCAAACGGACAGCCATTTATCCAAATCAACCCGCAACCAAGCTGGTGCAGAGCGGCCCGTACCGGTTTACGAGAAATCCGATGTACGTGGGACTGACTGCTACTTATCTTGGAATTGCCGTCCTAACGAATTTGTTGTGGACGTTGATGTTTTTACCAATCGTTCTGATCGTATTGCAACGCGCTGTCATTCGCCGGGAAGAGCGGTATCTGACAAACGCCTTTGGAAATGCCTATCAGGAATATTGTCAACGGGTTCGTCGCTGGTTGTGAGCGCGACGCCTTTGGCAAAAGAAAATTGACCTTTCATGCCTTTGAATAGAAAAGACCTGCTTGGAATCGAAGACCTGTCCGTCGAAGAAATCAATTTGATTCTCGACACTGCTGAAACCTTCCGTGACATCAATCAGCGCCGCATCAAAAAAGTCCCCACTCTACGCGGCAAAACAGTTATCAATTTATTTTTTGAAGCTTCGACGCGCACGCGCACGAGCTTTGAAATCGCGGGCAAGCGGTTGTCGGCGGACACCATTAACATTTCTGCTTCGACTTCGAGCGTAGTCAAAGGCGAGACCTTGATTGACACCGCAAACAATCTCGAAGCGATGGCTCCTGATGCCATCGTGATTCGACATTCATCTTCCGGCGCGCCGCACAAAATCGCGCATCACGTCAAAGCTGCCGTCATCAATGCAGGCGATGGCGCGCACGAACATCCGACGCAGGCGTTGCTGGATGCCTTCACGATTCGTCAGAGTAAGAAGACGCTTGCCGGGCTGAAAGTCGCTATTGTCGGTGATATTTTGCATAGCCGCGTCGCGCGCTCGAATGCGTATTTACTCAGTAAACTTGGCGCACACGTCTTTTTGGCAGGGCCGAACACCTTGTTGCCGCGTGGATTTGAAACACAGTTTGCGAACGCCGAAGGTTCTGTGCAATTTGCCGCGAATATTAACGATGCGATTTCTGACGCCGATGTCGTGATGATGTTGCGAATTCAATTGGAGCGTCAATCGGGAGGTTTCTTTCCGAGCCTGAAAGAATACTCCATTCATTATGGCCTGAACTCAAAACGGCTCGCTTTGACCAAACCGGATTCAATTGTGTTGCATCCCGGCCCTGTCAACCGCGGCGTCGAAATTGAATCTGATGTCGCCGATGGTGCGCGTTCGGTTATTCTCGATCAGGTTGCTAATGGCGTGGCGGTACGCATGGCAGTGTTGTATTTGCTGGCGGGCGGAGAATAATTTCATCCCTAAACATTATGCCGACCATTGAATTGAAACGACGGGTACGTTGGGCGGATGCCGACCCGGCATTTCGCATCAATTTCCCGCGTTATTTTGAATATTTTGAAGAAGGCGAAAGCGAATTGCTCCGTGCTTGCGGCGTGAGTCTTTTGCATCAGGGCAGTGAATACGGATTTCCGCGCGTCCAGGCCGAATGCACGTTCAAGCGCGTGCTGGCGCTGGATGCGGAATTTGTGATGCGCGTTTCCATTGGGAAATTGGGACGCAGTTCAATTCGCTATGAGTATCAATTCTTTGATGAAGCCAACGAACTTGCCGCCGAAGGTTCGATGACCATTGTTGCCACCAAAGACGGCAAATCAGTGGAATTGCCCGCCGATTTGCGTGCCGCCCTGACCGATTGAATCCCTTAATGCCGCCCCCTCGTCTACGCTCACAATGATTGCCACTTCGCTCGCTAATCAAGCGAAAGACCTCCGCCGCATCCTTATTTTATTGGCTGTTTACGTCATCGCTGCGCATTTCACGCTCTCCGCTTCGGTTGTTGCCGACCCTGACATCTGGTGGCATTGGCGCACCGGGCAATGGATCGCGGAGCATCATCAAGTGCCGCTGACCGATCCCTTTTCCTATGGTGGAGCAGGGAAGCCCTGGTTGGCCTATAGCTGGCTTTTCGAGCTTTTGATTTTGTGGCTGTATCGGTGGAGTGGCTTGAGCAGCATCTTCGTGTACAAAATCCCGGTTGTGCTTGGCATTTTGTGGAGTGTGCTGGCTTTGTTGCGGCGATTAGGGCAATCGTTTCTCGCCGCAATTGGCTTGATGAGCCTGTTTTTATTGGCGATCACGCCGCTGTTGACGCCGCGTCCGTGGCTCCTGACAATTCTGCTGTTTTCGCTGGAACTGCACATCCTTTTGCATTTTCGTCAATC
Source organism: Blastocatellia bacterium (assembly GCA_016789725.1). Taxonomy (GTDB): domain Bacteria; phylum Acidobacteriota; class Blastocatellia; order RBC074; family RBC074; genus JAFDVL01. The sequence goes on from JAEUQN010000145.1 coordinate 16,129, forward strand.
AGGAAGCAATCGTTGCCTGCTGTGGTTGCTTCCGCTGTTTGCGCTGTGGGCGAATATTCATATTCAATTCATTTATGGTTTTGTCCCGCTGGCTCTGGTTGTCACCGAACCTGTCATTGAAGAATTTTTGCGTCGCCCGTTCTCGCGTCGTTGGGGGAGGACTGCGCTGCAATTTCGGGCGTGGTTGATCTTGCCCTTCTGTTTTGCTGCGACACTTGTCACGCCGTATCATCTGCGGGTGTACAAACCCGTTCTGGAGTACACGCAGCAAACCGAAGTTTTCAAACATGTCCTCGAATTACAAAGCATGAACTTTCGCCATCCGGCGCACTGGATCGCACTGGGGCTGACTCTGTGGGCGGCGTATTGTCTGGGGCGACAATCGGAGCGCAGGGCATTTCCTGTCCTCTTTTTATTGGCGAGTGCCGCGCTCAGCTTTCGTGCGAACCGCGATGTCTGGGTGGTGGCGCTGGCGTCCATCACAATCATTGCGCTTTCGCGCCCCACGGTTGAGGTTTCGACCTGGCAGGGAATCACGAACACCCGTTTGTTCGCGGTCTTTTTGCTCGGCTGCATTTGTGCCACGTTGATCGCCAAACGCTACGACATAGGAGAAATCTCGCTGCAAAAAGAAGTCGAGAAAACATATCCTGTTGCGGCTGCCCGCGTTGTCGAAGAGCGCGGGTATCCGGGGCCGCTCTACAATCATTTTAACTGGGGCGGGTATTTCATCTGGCGCTTGCCACAGTTGCCCGTCAGTATGGATGGGCGCACGAATCTGTATGGCGAGGAGCGAATTCAGCGGTCGCTGGATTCCTGGAACGGGAAGCCGGGTTGGGCGAGGGATGCCGAGTTAAATGCCGCCGCCACCGTGATCGCCGATGTCAATATGCCGCTTTGTTCGTTGCTGCGATTGGATCAGCGGTTTGATCTGGTGTACGAAGATTCAGTGGCGGCAGTCTTTCGCAAACGTGCGCAGCCGTAGCTTTTCGTCAGACTCTTGCGAGAATGCCGCTGTCCCGTTATGGTTGCAGTTCACATTTAATCTAAACGTTCATCTCATTACCACCTACGAGGAACTGTTATGAAAGCAATTGTCTTACACGAAAAGGGCGAACCTGAAAATTTGAAATATCAGGATTGGCCTGATCCCGAACCACGACCCGGCGAAGTCGTCGTCAAACTCAAAGCCGCCGCCCTGAATCACCGCGATGTGTGGATTCGCAAAGGCATGTATGCGGGCTTGAAATTCCCGATTGTGCTTGGCTCTGATGGGGCAGGCGAAATCGTTGCGCTTGGCGATGATTCACCACCGGAATTGCTTGGCCGGGAAGTCGTCATCAATCCCGGCATGGATTGGGGCAACGATCCGCGCGTACAGCACAAATATTTTAAGATTCTTGGATTGCCCGATGATGGGACATATGCCGAATTGGTCAAGGTTCCGTTTGAGTATTGTCACCCGAAGCCTACCGGGTTGACCTGGGAAGAAGCTGCGGCGCTGCCGTTGGCTGGGCTGACGGCCTATCGTGCTGTTGTCACGCGCGCCCGTGTCAAAGCAGGCGACAACGTGTTGGTCACAGGCATTGGCGGCGGCGTCTCCGCCTTCGCCTTGCAGATTGCCAAGAAGCTCGGCGCGAATGTGTTTGTGACTTCGGGCAATGAAGAAAAGATTGAGCGCGCGCGTGAAATGGGTGCGGATGGCGGTGCGAATTATAAGCTACAGGATTGGGGCCAAATGGTCGTCGGAATGACCGATGGTGATGGCCCCGATGTCGTGATTGACAGTGTCGGCGGCGATACGCTGGCGAAGTGCGTTGACATCATCAAGCCCGGCGGACGCATTGCCCTGTATGGTGCAACAACGGGATTGCCAAAGACGGTAGACCTGCGCCGCATTTTCTGGAAGCAGTTGGATATTTGCGGTTCGACGATGGGCACACAGGAAGAGTTCGCCGCGATGCTGAAGCTCTAT
>JAEUQN010000146.1 GCA_016789725.1 Blastocatellia bacterium
CGGTATCGCTCCATTTCGTCGGCGCATCGCTGCGCGCCATCCCGTTGAAATCCGGCCCCCGCCATTGCGGCCAGTGGCTGTTACTCGTGCTATTTCTTTGTGCAACAACGCTGCCTGCAAGCATAGCGGCAGCCAGAAAACCGAACGCAAACACTCGTTTCATGAACTCTCCTACAAATGATGTGATGTGGCTTCCTTAAAGATTTCTGCCCAAAGAGCGTCATCTTCGTGAGATTCTTTTAAGAGGCGAATTCGTCGTTCCAACAAATCCCCTAGTTCTTCTCTATTTTTAGCATTTCCAACTTTTATCCCTGGAGGGGGTTCCCCTCGCTTCAAATAGGGAATGTATTCTTGCCAGGTTTTCAGTAAATCCCCTAGTGCCGCACGTGGATCAAGGAGGTTATGCCCTGAAATATAATCGGTTGGAATATCCCCGCTAAAAGCCCACCATCCCACTTGTCCAGGAAACTTTCTTGATTTTACGGCCCAAATGGCAAAATAGGGGGCAATTTCAAAAGCAGGCCAAGTCCCCACCCCATTATGAGTAATATCTTGGTCTTGTAGATATTGAATTACTTGTTCTCTTTGTTGCCTCACCCAGTTTTCAAATTCGTTTTTATTCATGGATGAGACATAGCAACCGCTTAGAGCGTGTATGGAAATTAGCTTGCGAAGCAAGCGGCAGCATAAAGCCTGGGGCCTCTAGTGAAAAAGAACCTCGCAGCCCGTGTAAGGGGCGAGAGTCGATGCGCTGTCGCCTGTTGCACAGGCTATGCCCTTGTGATCACGCGGCCCTGGGGTTGCGGCTCGCGCCTTCACCCCAGGCTTGATGCTCCCACCCGCCTTCGCGGGTTATCGTGATCAGATATCCAAACACGCTCCTAAAAGGTCAACCGCAACGCCAACTGAATCTGCCGCGCCGAAGTCGTTGTTTGCCGGATGATGCCAAATGACGCTAATTTCTGACACGGCTTGGTCGCATCAGGATTGCCATTGCTGTCGTACGGTTGACAGGCGATAGCGTTCGCTGCCGTCGAAGGCGTATTGTTTGCCGCTGCCGTTCCCGCAAATACAAGCAAGCCGGGAATACTGAAATTGGCGCGATTGAACAGATTGAAGGACTCGATGCGGAACTGCGCGTTGAAGCGTTCTTTGAAGCGCGTGTTCTTGACCAACGCCAAATCAAACGTGCGCAGGTTCGGGCCAATGAAGGCATTGCGTCCGGTGTTGCCGAGCGTACCTGACGGTTGTAGGACAAACGCTTTCGGATCGAAATATTGATTCGGGTTGCCAATGACTGCGCTCTTGTAGGTATAACCAGCAGCCAAGCTCGGACGATCCGGGCCGACGAGCGGGCTGGCCGATGGTTGCCACTTCGATTGCGAACGATTTGCCTGCAAAAATACGGTCAGCGGATTGCCGCTGCGCATTTGCCCGATGCCGACCAGATTCCAGCCACCCAGCACTTTGCCTGCGCCGCCTTGCAGATTTTTCGCAAACGGCAATTCCCAATTGAAGTTGAAGACCCAGTTGTGCGCGGCGTGGAAATCAGCCAACCCCTTGTTGTAATTCAGCCCTGGAATTTCGGGCAGCGCCGACACCGTTGCATTCGTCGCATCCGAAAAGAAGGTCGAAGCCTGCGTTGTATCAATGTTGCGCGAGAAGGTGTACGACGATTGGAAATCTATGCCTTTGGTGAAGCGTTTGCGGACTTCAAACAGCAGCGCGTTGTACCATGAATTGCCGTCGCTGGTTTTCATCTCAATGACGCCGAAACGCGCATTACGACGCGGCGCATTATTGGCGAAGAACCACGTGCCATCCGCTTGCTGCGTCGGGACAGAGGTGTTGACGTCAGCATTGCGCAACAGATGAATCCCGCGCGCTCCCGCATAACCAATCGTCACGACCGTATCGAACCACAGTTGTCGTTGAATGTTCAGGTTGTACAAATGGACGTTCGGGTTTTTCAGGTCCCATTGAATCGGACGCACCGCCGGAACTGCGGTGGTAGAGAAGGTTGGTGTCGGGAACGTCGGATTTGCAATCACCGGACGTGGTGTCGCAGGTGGATTCGTCACCGTCACAATCAGGTTTTGCTGATTGTTCGTGTTGAAGTAAATCCCGTAACCGCCGCGCAAACTGGTTTTGCCATCGCCGAAAATATCCCACGCAAAACCAACGCGCGGCGAAATATTTTTCGTCGTCGGATTTTGATAGAGCGGCCCTGGCGTCAACGCTGTATCGGTGAAGTTACGGAGCGCGACATCACGGCGATCCTGCGGCACGGTGGCATATTCATACCGCAAGCCCAAATTCACTGTCAGCCGTTGCGTCAGCTTGTAATCATCCTGTGCATAGAATCCCATCAGATTGAACCGCCAGTACCGATCAAACTGGGCATCCGGCGTGAGGCCGATGAATGTGCGCGGCACATTGCGCAGGAAACTGCTCAAGTCCGCGAACGAATAAATGCCGAGCGAAAACGTTGGGTTGACCATATTGTCCTGATAACGTTCGATCATCCCGCCGAATTTGAGCAAGTGCTTGCCGCGCGTATGCACAATGCCTTGATTAAAGCTGAACAGATTTTGCGTCAGCTTCACGTCCACAGAGTTTTGCGGCCCGATGCGGAGCAGCCCGCCGACGTCAATATTTCCCATAAACCGACGCCCTGCCACGAACGGCGGCAACTGTGTACTCAGGTTGGCTTGCACATCCTGCCCAATGCGCGTACGGCTGAAACCGAAGCGCGACGTGCTGACCGTGTTCGCGGAAATCAGCCAGGTGTGTTCGATGGTGGCGAATTGATTGCGCGACAGAAACGAGCGCGGAAACTGCGGATAATCGGTCGGTAAGAATTGCTCTGCGTCATCAATCGTGTAGCGCACGAATGACTGATGATCGTTATTGAATTTGTGGTCTACGCGACCCGACGTGAAGTTTTGATCCAGTGTTTGCTTGAAGCCAAAATAGTAATTGGCAATGCCACCGCCAATCGAAGGCCCGTTCGGCAGCGGATACAAATCCAAATACGGGCGAATCACCGGATTCACTGTTACCGTACCGCTCGGCAAAATGCCTTGCCGCGCGTTGGCATCGGGAACGAACGTGCCGACAGTGCGGCCCAGCCGTTCGTGCAGCCCTTCGTAACTGCCAAAGAAAAACGTACGATCCGATTTGATCGGGCCGCCGAGTGTAAAGCCAAATTGATTGCGCTTGAATTCCGGCTTGCCAATTGGCTGGCGGTCGAAGAAGTTCCGCGCGTCCATATTGTCATTGCGCAGGAAGTGATAGAGCGAGCCGCGAAAACTGTTGCCGCCCGATTTGCTGATCGCGTTGATTTGACCGCCGGAATTGCGCCCGAATTCGGCGCTGTAGGAATTCGTTTCGACCCGGAATTCTCGAATGCTTTCTGTCCCCAAAGCCGTGCCTGCGGCGCTGCTGGCCGGGCCATTGGTGAAATCGTTTTGCAGCGTGCCATCCAGCAAATACACGTTCGAGCGCGGGTCTTGCCCATTGATCGTCGCGCCGACGCCGTGCGCCACCACAGAGCCGCCATCACGATGCGGATACGAAATCACACCAGGTTGCAAAAACGCGAGGTCGGTGTAATTGCGTCCATTGAGCGGCAATTCGCGGATCGCACGTTCTCCAACCAGAAAGCTAAGCTCCTGTGTTTGTGTATTGATGTCCGCTCGCACGGTTTGCGAGAAATCGTCTCCGGTAATAGCTCCCACCTCCAGCACCACATTGATGACACTGGATTCACCAATCGTCAGGGTCACGTTATTTTGCGCGTATTCCCGAAAGCCAGTTTGTTGTGCGCGCAACTCATAAGCACCGACACGCAATTCAGGGAAGGCATAACGCCCTTCGCCATCAGTCACAACAGTACGGGCCAGGTTGGTCTCAAGGTTACGAACGGTAACTTTGGCCCCTGACACAATCGCGCCCGTTTGATCTTTTACCGTTCCGGTAATCGTGCTGGTCGTTTGAGCAAAAGTAGTAATAGAAAAGCAGAGGGCTAAGATAGCTCCAAAAAATCTAAGCTGGTTCATTTTGATAAATCCTGAAAACTTGCGACGGTTAATGTAGTTTCCGACACCCGGTACGAAATAAGTCTGCATTTTACCTGCTTGCCTACTTCGGTTGCAATTTGTGCGAACCCTGTGGGATAGTACGCGCCAGTTCGGTTGCCGGTTTCCAAAGGTTTTCTTAACGCAAACAGTCAGGGTAACTCTAATGAAAGGCTTGTGGCTTGCGCTATTGGTGATTGTGCTGTACGCGTTGCATCAGGACATCTGGTTCTGGCGCACGGCACAACCTGTCATCTTTGGCTTTTTACCAATAGGCTTGTTTTATCACGTCTGTTACACGCTGGCCGTTTGTTTAGTAATGTGGTTGCTCGTCAAATTGGCGTGGCCTTCTCAACTTGAATCCATTGAGCCATCAGCAACAGAGGAGGACACTGCCCCTTGATCCCCGCCATTGTTGTTTTCGTTTACCTCGCATCCGTTTTATACATCGGCATCTTCGCGTTTCGTCGTTCGGCGCAGCGGGACAAAGCCGAAGATTACTTTCTGGCCGGACGTTCGCTCGGCGTGGTCGTATTTTTGCTCTCATTGTTCGGGACAAATATGACCGCGTTCGCATTGCTCGGATCATCGGGACACGCGTTTGGCAACGGCATTGTGACCTACGGATTGATGGCTTCGTCATCAGCACTAATTGTGCCGCTGTCGTTGTTTTTCATCGGCACGCGGATGTGGGCCTTGGGCAAAAAATACGGCTTTATGACGCCAGTGCAAATGTTCCGCGACCGCTGGGAATGCGGTCACATCGGCACCGTCATTACGATTGTCCAAGCCGTATTGTTGATCCCGTATATCATCATCGGCGTGATGGGTGGCGGCACGACGATGAACGCGATCAGTGGCGGACGTATTCCATTTTGGGTGGGTGGCGCGATTGTCGCAATGGTCGTGATGAGTTATGTGTTCTTTGGCGGAATGCGCGGCACGGCGTGGGTCAATGCGTTTCAGACGACCTTATTTTTGCTCTTTGGTGCAATTGCCCTCGGCGTAATCGGCGCAGGGATGGGAGGCTTTGGCAAAGCGGTGAGCGAACTGGCTTCTTCGCCTGCGACGTCCGCTTTATTGACACGCGAGCGCGTTTCACCGTTGTACTTTTTCAGCTACACCTTCATTCCGCTGTCTTCAATTTGCTTCCCGCATATCATTATTTTCTGCCTGACCGCTGAGCGCGTGCAGCATTTCAAAAAGACGGTCATCCTGTACCCGCTGTGCATGCTGGCGATTTGGCTGCCTGCCGTGTTTTTAGGCGTCACCGCGAATCGCGCCGTCGAAGTTCCTGCGATTCAAGCCAAGCTCGAAGCGCGCAAAACATTGGCAACTCAGAGCGCAACGCTTTCGCCCGAACAGAAAACCGAACTGCGCGCCAAAGCCGCAGGCGATGACATTCTCGTGCGGTTGCTGGAACATTACGCGCCATTGTGGCTCGTCGGCTTGCTCGGCGCGGGGATTATGGCCGCCGTGATGGCAAGCGATTCGCAAATCCTCGCGCTCTCGACGATGTTCACCGAAGACATCTTCGCGTTTTACGAGGGCAAGACCCGATTTGGCGAAGCGGCACAAGTACGAACGGGCCACATCTTCGTCATCCTCATCACGGTGATTGCGTATGTGATCGCGCTGCGCTGGCCGCAATCTATTTTCGATTTAGCTGTGCAATTCGCATTTTCGGGCTACTCAGCGTTGATGCCATTGCTGGTTGGTGCGCTATTCTGGAAACGCAGCACAAAATGGGGCGCGTTGGCTGTGACGTTGTGGGCGGCAGCCTCAGTGATCGCAGTCGCGGTGTTTCAATCCATCGTGTCTGCGCCCACACCTGGTGCAGAAGTTGGATTCGGTTCGCTGTTCGGACAAGCAATCATAAGCCGCACCGCAGCGGGAACTTCGGTGTTCGGTTTTTTGCCCGTTGTGCCAATGGTGATTATATCCGCGTTGTTAATGATCGTGGTTTCGTTGCTAACCGCGAAACCAAGCGAGCAAACGATCCGTCGTTACTTCAGACAAACGATTTAGGATTACCAAAACATTTCATCAAGCGCAGAGCGCACGCTATCAGCGAGCGCCCCTTATGCGTATTTCAGGCTGCTCTATGACCAATGAAACCACCTCCCGACTCACCTCTGTGCAATGGCTGATCTGCATTATTGCCGCGATTGGCTTTGCGTTCGATACCTATGAATTGCTGATGCTGCCGCTCATCGTGCGACCGGCAATTGAACAGCTTGGGCCGTTTCCGTTCGGCTCGCCTGGATTCACGCGCTGGCGGGATTTGCTCATCTTTGTCCCAGCCGTGTGCGGCGGCATCTTTGGCTTGCTGGGCGGTTACCTGACCGACCGTTTGGGGCGGCGCAGAATTCTGACGTGGAGCATTTTGCTCTACGCGTTTTCGGCATTCGCGGCGGGCTTTTCGACTTCACTGCCAATGTTGTTGTTCTTCCGCACGACGACGTTCATCGGTGTTTGCGTAGAGTTTGTCGCGGCGGTCGCGTGGCTCGCGGAATTATTCACTGAACCGAAGCGCCGCGAAAATGTGATTGGCTGGACGCAGGCATTTTCGTCACTCGGCGGATTTATGGTGAGTTTGATGGCGCTGGTGATTGCGAAAATCGCATTGTCTTTGCCCGCGATTCACGGCACGCATGACAACTGGCGCTACCTGTTGATTTCCGGCATCATCCCGGCAATTCCGTTGATTGTGATTCGCCCGTTCCTGCCTGAATCACCCGTGTGGAAAGAAAAGAGCGCGGCGGGTACATTGAAACGACCGTCTATCGGCGAACTCTTCCAACCCGCCTATCGCAAAACAACGCTCATCACCGCCCTGCTTTTTGCGTGCAGCCTTGGCGCAGCATTCGGTGCAATTCAGCAATTGCCGCAAATCGTCCCGGCGCTCGTGCAGGTAGATGCCAGCGTGCCGCCGCCCCAACGCGCACAAATCGTGCAATCCACTGTGGCAGGCGTGCAGACGATTCAGGAACTCGGAGGATTAGCCGGGCGCATGCTGCTCGCGTTTTTGGCAGTACGAATTGCCTCGCGGCAAAAACTGTTACGGTTCTTTTTGATTCCAGGGCTGATTATTGTGCCGCTGGTATTTTTCTTCCCGGCGGTATCCAATCTGGCGTTGCTGAAATGGGGCATCTTTTTCGCGGGGCTTTGCACGGTGGCGCAATTGAGCTTTTGGGGGAATTACCTGCCGCGTGTTTATCCAGTACATTTGCGCGGCACGGGCGAGAGCTTCGCGGCCAATATCGGCGGGCGCATGTTCGGCACGTCGGCGGCCTTGTTGACGACTCAGGTTGCCGCCACAATGTCAGGACCACCAGCGACAAAGTTGGCGTACGGTGCGGCAATCGTTGGATTGTTGGTGTATGTGATTGCGGTGATTGCAAGCTTCTGGTTGCCAGAGCCGAAGGATGAAGACTAAAGAGCAATTCGAGGGGCGGTGGCGACTTGGCGGAGTCGCTATTATCAACTCGCTACCGCTCTCTGTCCCGTAACGGGTGTTGACACGAACCACGCGCTCACCCCCAGGATTCCCACGACTCCCGCCAAGGTATAAAACATGATCGCATAGGACCCCGTGCGTGCCACGCATTCTGCCAATAACAACGGCCCAATCGCAGACGCAACCACCGTCATCGTTTGCGCCGCACCTTGAATCTTTCCCAAATGTAACCGTCCAAAGGCGTGGCTCCAGAACGAAAAGAAAATCACCATCACAAAACCACCCGCAATGCCCATAACCATTGCATACATCGCCACGTGCGCTTTAGTTGTGACGTGAGGCAACGCAATCAGCGACGCCATCAATAACCCCATCGCTAACGCCATCAGGCGATTCATGGACCATTTCGCCGCGAGCCAGCCACCGAAGAAATTTCCCGCCAACGCGGTTAATGCCGTGATGACTAATGAGTAGTAATACGTAGTCGCGTCGAATCCGCGTTCCGCCAAAATGGATTCGTTGAAAAGCGCGATGCCAGAAGCGATCAAGCCATAGACAGAACTGGCTAAAGCAAAAACCCAGAACGCAGGCGTGCGCAGCGATTGCCACAAAGTGTAGCCAGTGGCGACCTCTTCTGCCTGCCCTTCCAATAGCTTTTCACCTTCCAGCGCCAGACCGCAAGCTTCTGGCGTGGATCGCACCAGCAACCACGCAAGTGGCACCAGTCCCAGCAAAATCGCGCCTCCGATCCCCATCCACGCGGAACGCCAGCCGCTGGCTCCGACAACATTTCCCACCACCGGAAACGCAATCATGAAACCAATGCTCATCAAAATCGTGTAAATCGCCATCGCCAGATTGAGTCGTCGTCCGAACCACTGTCCGACCATTGTTAAGCTCACCACCGACAGCGCGCTTTGCCCCAACCCACGCGTTAATGTAATCAGACAGGCCAACCAGAAAACACCTTTCACGCCGCTCATCCACAGCACGACTGCGCCCAACAACAGGCTCACAACTGTCAGCACGATCCGGCTGCCCGCGCGATCTAATAAGCGTCCAACGCCGAGGCAAAACAATGCGCCAAGCAACGTTGCCCACAGATTGATTTGGGCAAACAGGACGCGATCTATTTGCAGGTCTTTCAGCAGCGGCTCGGTAATCAGCCCCAGCCCCTGAGTGCGCCCCGGCAAGGTGCCGACCATCGCCAGGACCGCAATCAATAAATTCACCCATCCGTAATAAAACGGCAGGCGCGTCACCATTGGGCGGGCAGCGACCGCGTGCAATGAACTCATGCGTTTATTCCTTTGCTATCAGTCATTGATGATTTGTGAACGATCCACCAAACAATTGCCATTCCAATACACATGGCAAGTCCAATCCAACGCAGCGCACCGGTTTTGAAAACGACCGTCGCATTGAACACAATGAACAGAAAAAATCCGCGCCACCCCCAAACCCAATAGCGCGGACGTCGGTTGTAAGCCTCAAACCCGCGCCACCACCAGAGAACATCCGCCAACCAGGCCACAATAAATGCGTAGTTCACATACACCCCGCCACCCCAGTTGAGGTTAAAGACTTCCGCCGTTTGCCGCGCCGTTTCCTGATAAACAGATGTTTGACTCCACGCGTGATAAAAGTGATAAGCGCACACAATGTGTGCTAACAACGAGACCCCGCCAACGGTCCACGCCCAACGAGCGAAGGCTTGTTGTTTGGGATGAGTACGAAAAGCGAGTTGCGCGAAGACTCCCAGCGCCGCGCCCCCCAACGCCAGCCAAATCGTCACTCGTGTTAGAAATTCGCCTCGACTCATTGTGCATTGAAGATGACCATCTCTACGCCGCCCCGAAGCAATACAATTTTCCGTCGTGTGAGCCAACAATGACGCGGCCCTGGTCAATCGCGGGCGAAGCCGAAATCGCGCCGCCAGCGGTAAACTCCCAAAGCTTCGTGCCTTTCGCTAAATCCAGCACATAAAACCGTCCGTCATTCGATCCCACATACACCCGGCCTGCGGCAATTGCAGGCGAAGATTCCACCCGCGCCCGCGTCGCAAACGTCCACAACGCTTTGCCCGTCGTGGCGTTCAGGCAATGCACCATCTTATCGCGCCCCCCAACACTACTTTGCCATCGGCCAACGCCGGAGACGAGTAATACGGAAACTGTCGTTGCGGGTGCTGATAGCTCCAGCCCAATTGCCGTGTCTGCAAATTCAAACTCTTCACTTCGTTTTCAAACGTGCCGAAGAACGCGGTCATGCCGTAAATCGCCGGCGAAGAACCGACGTACGCGCCAGAGGAAATCTTAAAAACTTCCTTGCCATCAGAAACCCGAACGCCGCGAAACGATTCATCGCAGCCCGCAATATAGGCCACGCCATTTAAGATGCTTGGCGTCGCGTGGATATAACCTTCGGTTTGCACTTTCCAGAGCAATGCGCCGCTGCGAGCATTCAGACAATATAAATGCCCATCATACGAACCGATTAAGACGCGGTCGCCCACCACAACCGGCGAGGATTTGATTTCCCCACCTGTTTTATACGTCCAGAGCTTGCTGCCATTCGAGACATTAACCGCATGAAAGATTCCCGTCAGATCGCCAATGTACGCGATGCCATTTGCTACCGCAGGTGACGATTCGCCGATGCCGTCGCTGTTGGCGTGATACTTCCATTTGCCTTTGCCCGTGTATAACTCAACGGCGTGCAAATCGCCGGCGGCAGTGCCAAAGTAAATCACGTTGTCCACAATTGCGGCGGACGATTCAATCTCGCTCCCGGCTTTGTAATCCCACCAATATTTCAGCGAAGCCGCAGGCGGTTCCGTCGTCGCCACGCCCGTCAATAGAGGGTTCGCGCGAAACTGCGGCCAATCCGCGAAGGCCCAGGAGAACGGCAACAGCAGTGAAAATAAAAGAACAAGAAAGTACCACCCTTTTGCCTTTTGCCTTTTGCCTTTTGCCTTTTGATTTGAATTTAGTAAGCCCATTGATAAACCTCGAAAGCCCCGGTTGCGCTCCACGCGCGCGGGTTGAATGTTCCTGTCCATTGCTTCGCGGCTGCTTCAGCCAGCCTAGCCAAATCGGTGTGGGGAACACCTATGGTACGCAATTGTCGAGGCAATTTTCCAGCCTGTGTTAATTGCTCCAAGCGCCGTGCCAATGTTTCGCCGGGATCGTTGCCCGTTGCATGCCCCGCAATGCGCAATAACTCAGCATATCGTTCGCCAACGACCTCCGCATTCCACCGCACAACCGAAGGCAGCATCAGCGCAATCGCCTCGCCATGCGGTGTGCCATACTGTGCGGTCAAAGGATTCGCGCAGGCGTGCGTGGCCCCAAGCATCGAAGCCTCAATCGCAGCTCCGGCAAAGTACGCGCCAAGCTGCATCGCGGCTCGCGCTTCGACCTCGTTCGGCTCGTTCAGTACACGCTCGAAATTGTGTTCGAGCAGTCGCCAAGCCTCGCGCGCATACATCTCGGATAAGGGTGTGCGCTTCGTCGTCACAAACGTTTCGACCGCATGTGCCAGCGCATCGTAACCAGCGGTCGCGGTCAAAGATGTCGGTTGCGTCACTGTCAGTTCGGGATCAAGCAATGCGACCCTAAACGCCGCTTTGTCATCACCGCACGCCATTTTAACGTGCGTTTCGGCATCGGAAATCAACGCATAGCTTTGCGCTTCGCTGCCCGTGCCGGATGTCGTTGGCACGCCGATCATCGGCAGCATTGGTTTGCTTGCTTTGTTGTGTCCCCAGTAATCTTTCATCGTGCCGCCGTTGGTCAGCACAAAATTGATGCCTTTTGCGGTGTCCAACGAACTGCCTCCGCCCAAACCAATGATCGAATCAAGGTTCAGCGATTCGGCCAAAACACGCCCCGTTTCGATCATTTGTGTATCAGGATTTTCGGAGAAATCGTGGAAGGGAAAAACTTCGATGCGATTTTGCTTGAGCAGCGTGACGGCGGTGTCTACATACCCGCAAGCAATCATCCCGCGATCTGCAACGAGTAAGGTGCGCTGAAATTGAAGCGCGCAGGCCAATTCGCCAAGCGTTGCAAACTTGCCTGCGCCAAACAAAACGTGCGTGCGGGGCTGAAAATCAAAGGGCGGAATCATTCGCTCAAAACGATTCATCTACGAAGCCGCATGAAGCAAGGGAAACCAAAAGGCAAAGGGCAAATATCAAAAGTAAAAAGGGCGGAAGACGATTTTTCTGCTTATGAAAAACAAAAGAAAAAGTGCCGACCTTTTGCCCTTTGCCTTTTGATTTCCCCGTTTTCGAGTGGCTTCGTAGACGAAAAAAACTAATCCCCATCTTTGCCAATCGTCGGCGGAGCCATCTTTGCCGGGTCGGTCTTGGCACCATTCGCCAGTGCGAACAGTTGATTGCGATTCATAATGTACATTACGCCGTTGGCGGGAACAGGCGTCGAATAAACTGAGCTTCCCATATTGATTTCAGCCAGGACTTTTTTCTCTCTGCCCGCTTGCAAAATCGCGACGTCGCCATCTTCATCGCCCAAATACACCTTGCCGTCCATCACCATCGGCGACCCCCAAATCGCGGCAAACATATCGTGCTGCCAAACCTCAGTACCCGTTTTGGCGTCAATGCAATGCAGGAAGCCACTGAAGTCGGAGTAATAAAGCAAGCCTTCGTGCAATGCGCCAGTTGAAATTGAGCGCCGAATTTTATCGAAGTGCCAGACCTGGCCCGTCTTCGTGATGTCGCCGCGTTTGGTGGCGTCAATGCAATACAGATGACCGGGACCTTCACCGTGTTCCGGGTCTTGTCCGTTGGCAACGTACACGAGATCGCCTTGAATAATAGGCGTGCTAATCAATTCGTTGCGCGTCTTGGGCCATTTGGAATCTTTCGGGTTCGAGTCGAACTCCCAAAGCAATTTGCCTGTCAGCGCCTCATAGCCACGAATCCAACCGTCGCCTTGTCCGTGGACGACTTGCAACACGTCCCCAATTTTGCCCACCGCAGGAGATGACCATTGCCCGTGCAGCACGCGGTCTTCGACGGCATTATGTTCCCACACCAGCTTGCCCGTCGTTTTGTTGAGCGCGATGATCGAAGGCGCTTTGGGCGAAGGGATATTGACGTGGCTTTCGTCCTGACCGTTCGAGGTGCAAATATACACAAGATCACCGTACACAACGGGCGAGGAGTTCGCCATATTGTGCGGCTGTGAGCCGACTTCTTCCATCATGTCGAATTTCCAAATCACATCCGCATCGAACTTACCTGTCAGTTTTTCGTCCTTGAAGGGACCATCGTTTTCGCTATCACGGAAGCCTTTAGCATCCAGACACACCACTTCGGCCCGATTGCTGACGTACCAAAGCTTCTCGCCTTCGACATAGGGCGAAGAACAAACGCCTTGAAACGGCCAATCGTTAACGCGACCCGCCGCGAGTTTTTCATTCGCTTGTTGCCAGAGGAACTCGCCCGTCTTTTCATCAAAGGCCATCAACACGCCGCGATCACCGGGCTGTTTCGGATCACGCAAGCCTTCGTTGTTGGTGCCGACATAAACGACCCCGCCCGCAACGACCGTGTTGCCGTAGCTTTGTGACCCCAGCGCCGCCACCCATTTAACGTTCTCGCCTGTCTTCACGTCCCACTTGACGGGCATGTTTTTCGCATTGGAAACCATGTTGCGATCTGGCGACCCACCCCACATCGGCCAATCGTTGTTGCCGGGATCAGACGCTGCCGCCGGATTAGACGTGAAGAAAAAATACGAACCTGCAATCAGCGCCAGCGCGCTCACGAATAAAAACAATCGTTTCATAAAACCTCCAGTTCACAACCCTGTTCATAACAAAGCCGCGAACAGATCAAAAAAGCGAAATCAGACAGGACGGCGATCAAACAAGAAAATGGAGGAAAGGAACAGGAAGAGCCTGACGCAGTCGCAGTATTTTTCTTTCTCTCATTTTTCTGTTTAGTCGTCTGCATTCTTTATAAGCTCGCCTACTTATTCGGCGTGACCTTGATATTATCAAAAAAGACTTCCGAAGGGGCGTAGGCAAAAATACCAGGGCTGCCCATTCGATTCCCAATCGGGTCAAGGCGTTCGATCATCCAGTTCGCAGGCTCTGCTTCCGAAGCCAACCACGCCTTGCCGCGTGCCCTCACTTTGCCATCCGGCAGATTCTCGACTTGCAGCTTCACGCGATACCACGTGTCGGCTTTCCAACTGAACGGAACCTTGACCGTGCGCGTCGGTTCGATTTGCCACGAACGCAATTCTAATCGGCCACCACTGCCGACCAGCACCAATTCATAGCGTTGTCCAACGACACCGCCATCGCCCATTTGACGACGTTTTTCAGTCGCGCGAACATCGGCTTCGACTGTGTAATTGGCCCAGCTTGCAGGGCCAAGCAACGAACGCGAGCGTTGGAAAATCGGCGGGGTAGGATTCTTGACCAAAACCTTATTGCCTTCCATTTCACGCACGACGTATTTGCCATCCGTATTGATCCAGTAGCCCGGCACTTTAGTCGGGGCAATGGATTCAAAATTTTCGACGAGCGGTAAGGCAGGAATCACCCGCAGACGCGCAATGCCGGTGATATTGCCGACGGTGGCTTTCACCATCCCCGACTGTCCGCCCGCCTCTGCCGCAGGAGTGAATTGATAGTTTGCGGCGGTGCCTTTCAATCCTTCTAATGACCACGTCGCGCCTGTTTCTTCGCGAATGAAACGACCGTGATCGTCAAAGGAACGCACCTTGAATTTCGCCACTTCGCCGGGTTTGAGAACCAAATCCGCAGGCACGACTTGCACATACGAGACAGCGGCATTCGCTGGCGCGTTTTCATTCACATACTTTGTTAATGGCAATTCTTTGGCTTTCGCCTTTTTGCCGATGCAATAGACGTGCTTGGTCGAGACCAAATAGATGCGACCGCGCGACACGGCGACGGACGCGATGATTTGTTCATTCGCTGCGATGATGTCGTCACCGACTTCGCTGGCTTCGGACAGTTTTGCCCCCGGTTCAAGTTCATCCGCGTCCAAAATCTGTGCGCCTGTTGCGCTGGGCTTGATGATGTAAAACTTGCCGTTTTCGGAACCGACATAAATCTTGCCATCGGCAAACACTGGCGAAGCTTTCTGAATCGTGCCGAGGTTTTGCTCCCACAATTTTTTGCCGGTACCGGTATCGAAGGCAAACAGGTTTGATCCCGCATCCACTTGATAATACACATTGCCATCAATCACCGGCGATGAAGGTCCGAGCTGAAAATTGTTGATAGCGAATTTGGCCTGCGCTTTGGTGATGTTGCCTTTAGAAGCGACATCAATGGCCGCCAAATGTCCCATCTCGTTGGTGTCCAGGTTTTCTTCCTGATGCGAAAGATAGGCGATGCCGTTTTTCACAATGACGCCCGGATTGACGCCGCGCTTGCTCATCACATAGCTCCACACGACTTCGCCCGTATTCACTTTCATCGCATGCACCGCGCCATCGCCACCGCCCGCAATCAGTACGCGCTGTCCGTTCACAGTCGTCACAACCGGCGTTGAATAGGTGGTATCCAAAGGCCGGCCGCCCGGCGCATTGATCCAGATGCTTTCGCCTGTGCGTTTGTCAAAAGCATAGTAGCGATGTTTGCGCGCGGAATTGTCACCGAAGCCATCGGTCACCGTGCTGACGATCACGAGATTCCCTTCGATGATCGGCGAAGCGGTGCGTCCGCCGTGCGTGGTCCACGCGCCGAACTCATCGGTGAGCGAACGTTCCCACAACAATTTGCCGTCATACGACAACGCCGTCAGATGCGCGTTGGCACCGAGCGTGTACACATTGCCTGTTTCCTGGTCGCCTGCGGGCGAAGACCACGCGACGCGACGCGGCGGGACGTCAGATGAATAGACGTTGTATTTGTATTCCCACGCGACTTTGCCGCTGTCCGCATCGAACGCCATCACGCGCTCCTGAAACGTCTCGCCCGTGCCTGCTGAGTTGAACAGAAACACACGATTGCCCATCACAATCGGCGCGGAACGCCCGCCGTAGGGCGCTTTCCACACCAGGTTTTCGCCCGTGATGGACCATTTTTCCGGCAAGCCTTTTTCGGCAGAAGTGCCATCTCGATTCGGGCCACGCCCTTCGGCCCAGTCGCTTCCGCTGGCCTTGTATTTAGCTTGTGCGAACGCAGGCGAAGCCGCAAAGAGCAGAAACGTTAAGAAAGAAACTGATAGGAGCTTGGTGTTCATAAGTGGTCTCTTTATGATTTAAATGCTTTGTGTAGGAGTTAATGAATACGGATGCCGCTCAATCCGGTTGCAAATATTTGCCTTGATACGTTGACTACACTCAAGCCTGATTATATTTTGGCAAACTACAGAGTACAAGAACCTGAAACCTTGTACCGCAGGTTTCGTAACAAGCCCAAAGAGTGTCATCTTAAAAATTGTGAGGAAACTTATGCTGAAACTCCGCGTGATCTGTTTACTCCTCTTCCTGCCTTTGCTTGCTTTTGCACAGGACGTCAACGAAGAACTGCTCGAAGCCGCGCGCAAAAGCGATGCCGAGAAAGTCAAATCACTGTTAGCCAAAGGCGCAAACGTCAATGCCAAATCGTCGTATGGCGTGACGCCGCTCGGTTTCGCCTGTTCGCGGGGCAGCCTTGACGTCGTCAAAGTTTTGCTCGACAACGGCGCGGAGGTGAACGTCACCGATACATTTTATAAAACGACGCCGTTCGGGATGATTATGATGGGGAAAAAAGCCAACCCCGAAATCATGCTTTTGTTGCTGGAAAAAGGCGCAAAAGAAACTGATCAGGCGATGAATTACGCGATCAATAATAATCATCCGAATCTGGCGAAAGTTGCGCTGACCAAAGGCAAGTTCAATCAAGACACGCTCGATAAATATTTGCGTGTTGCCAATAAGAAAGGACAATCAGATATTGTCGAGGCATTGAAAGCCGCAGGCGCGAAAGAACTACCAGAGTTCAAAATCGAAGCTGAGGCAATAAAGAAGTACGAGGGAACGTTCAAGGGCGATGGCCTAACGGTTGTCTTCCAGGTGAAAGAAGGAAAATTGACGGGGATAGCAAACGGACAGGAAATGCCTGTGCTGCCTCTCAAACTTCATACCTTCGAGAACGCGGAATCCGGGGTCGTTGTTACCTTTGCCGCAGAAAGCGAAAAAATAACGGGCGTGACGCTGAAATTCCCCAACCAACAAATGACCCTGAAGAAGGAGGAAGCGAAGTGAAACTGAAACTATCACTGGCTCTCATCTGCTTATCTGCCTCGACCTTCGCCCAAAACTGGCCGCAATTTCGCGGCGCGAACGCGAATGGCCTCGCCGAAGGCAAGCCGACGCCGACCAAATGGAATGCCGAGAAAAACGAAAACCTCGCGTGGAAAGTCGAAATCCCCGGCCTCGCGCACGCCAGCCCTATCGTTTGGCAAGACAAACTTTTCATCACAACCGCCGTTAGCAGCGATCCGAAATCGGTCTTTCGCTCTGGCCTCTACGGCGATGTAGATTCTGCCGAAGATGTCTCCAAGCATTCATTTCGCGTGTATTGCCTCGACAAAAAGACGGGCAAAATTCTCTGGCAACAGGTTTCTTATGAAGGCGTGCCGAAAACCAAACGCCACATTAAATCCACCTTTGCCAGCGCCACACCCGCGACCGATGGCAAATATGTCGTCGCGTTTTTCGGCTCGGAAGGTTTGTACTGTTATGACCTCAAAGGCAAGCTGAAGTGGAAAGCGGATTTGGGCGTGCTGAACGCGGGGTGGTTCTTTGACCCTGATTACGAATGGGGAACGGCGAGTTCACCGATCATTTACAAAGACCTCGTCATCGTGCAATGCGACATTCAAAAAGGCTCGTTCATCGCGGCTTATAGTCTGAAAGACGGCAAGCAGGTCTGGAAAACTTCGCGCGAAGAAATTCCATCGTGGGGGACGCCAACCATTGTCGAAGGCAAAACACGCGTCGAGCTGGTGACGAATGCGACCAAAGCATCGCGCGGTTATGATCCGATGACGGGCAAAGAGCTGTGGACGCTGAAAGGCAACCCAGAAATCACTTCGACTACGCCGATTGCCGCGCACGATTTGATCTACATTTGCAACAGCTACAACAAACGCTTTATGGCTGCGATCAAACAAGGTGAAGCGAATGGCGACATCTCGCTCAAAGCGGGTGAAACGACCAATGCGGCTGTCGCCTGGAGCCTGACAAACAGCGGCAGCTATCAACCTTCACCCTTGATTTATGGCGATCACATCTACGTCTGCAACAACAACGGCGCGCTGTCGGTTCACAACGCCAAAACAGGCGAACGGCTACATCAGGAACGCGTTGGGCGCGAGGGTGGCAGCTTCAGCGCGTCGCCCGTCGCGGCAGATGGCAAACTCTATTTTAGCAGTGAAGATGGTGACGTCTTTGTTTTGAAAGCAGGCGCGAAACCCGAACTGTTATCCAAGA
>JAEUQN010000147.1 GCA_016789725.1 Blastocatellia bacterium
AAATTGTGCAGATATAGAGCGGCTTTTGATTGAGAAAGGGGCGAAGTAAGCTATTAAAATTTTGCAGATAGGCCTGGAGTTTATGGAAAAGTAGGCGGAAATATAGGACTTGTGTCGTACGGTCACTTTTGCATTGTCTACACTTGATCAGGATCAAGGCCGAGAGCGTGGAGTTTGGCGGCGAGACGGGCGGCGCACTGGGCTTCTTCGGCAGGCGTTCGCAGGAATTTATTTGCTCAGGCTTGGTGGCGGAAAAGTAGCAAATAAATTTGCTACTACGTGAAGTTTTCTGACCTGGCGCAACCCGCTGGGCTATTGAATGCCGCTCTTTCAGAGCTAAAAACCAGGTTCTCCACTTTTGTAGATACCAATGGGTGTCGGTTCTGGCTGGGACCACAATAGCAAACGAACGACTTGCCTTGTCCTTGATTGGCGAGTAGCCTTACGCCACTGTACGGCACAAATCAAGGAACAGGAACGTTTGACTATGCACCCCATCATTGAAGCGCAATTGCAACTCACTCGTCGTCATTTTTTCAGACGCATTGGCATTGGCTCCGCCGCGCTGGCTTCGTTGTTGCACGAAGATTCGTCGGCCCATCCATCATCCGCGATCCAAACTACGTCATCCCTTGCGCCGCATTTTGCACCGAAAGCCAAGCGGGTGATTTACCTGTTCCAATCGGGCGGGCCTTCACAATTGGACTTGTTCGATCACAAACCGACCCTGCAAAACTTTCGCGGCCAAAACTTGCCGGATTCCATTCGGCAGGGACAGCGCTTGACCGGGATGACGGCCTATCAATCCAGCTTTCCAACCGCACCTTCGATTTTTAAGTTTGCGCGGCACGGACAATCGGGCGCGACCCTCAGTGAATTATTGCCGCACACGTCAAAGCTTGTAGACGACATCTGCTTCATCAAATCCATGCACACGGAGCAGATCAATCACGATCCGGCCATTACGTTTTCGCTGACCGGGTTTCAGCTCGCAGGGCGTCCAAGTATGGGATCGTGGCTTTCGTATGGGTTAGGCAGCGAGAATCAGGATTTGCCTGCTTTTGTGGTGATGGTCTCGCTCGGCACGGGCAACACGGGCGACCAACCGTTGTATGATCGGTTGTGGGGCAGCGGTTTTTTGCCATCAAAATATCAGGGCGTCAAATTTCATAACAACTCAGATCGCGTGCTGTATCTATCGAATCCGGCGGGCGTCAACGATCAGGTACGGCGGCGCTTTTTGGATGATCTGGCGAAGCTGAATCAAAAGAATGCCGAAACGATGGGCGATCCTGAAATTCTCTCGCGGGTGGCGCAGTACGAAATGGCATATCGCATGCAATCGTCGGTGCCGGAGCTAACCGATTTGTCAAAAGAACCCGCCGCCGTTTTGGAGCGATACGGCCCGGATGCGAAAAAGCCCGGCACGTTTGCGGCGAATTGTATTTTGGCGCGGAGACTCGCGGAACGCGGTGTGCGCTTCATTCAACTGTTTCATCGTGGTTGGGATCAGCATAGCAACTGTCCGCGACAAATCAGGAATCAGGCGCGCGACACTGATCAACCGACCGCCGCGTTGCTTCAGGATTTGAAAGAACGCGGGATGTTGGATGACACGCTCGTGATTTGGGGCGGGGAATTCGGGCGCACCGTCTATTCGCAAGGCAAACTTGCCGAAGACAATTATGGCCGCGACCATCACCCGCGTTGCTTCACGGTGTGGCTGGCCGGGGGCGGCATCAAAGGCGGGCAGACGATTGGAGAAACGGACGAGTTTAGCTACAACATCACGCGCGATCCGGTTTCCGTGTTTGATTTCAATGCGACGCTCCTGCATTGCCTGGGCATAGACCACACGCGATTATCCTACAAATATCAAGGTCGTTATTTCCGTCTGACCGATGTTCACGGCGATGTTGTAAAGGCGCTACTCAAATAAAACATCAAAGCGTGAGAGAGGATTGACAGGTTTGACAAGCCTGTCAGGCGTGGGCGGAGTAATCTTATCCTCCAAGGTGAGAAGATCAATGATTAGCTCTCGTCTCCTTGTAGCTCCATTTATATTGCAAGTTCTATGCATGAGCGTAGACGAATTGTACTACCACCATCGGCGCACCTTGCCGCGTTGGGAGCGGCTCGGGCATCCGTTGGATACCTTGACCGTCGTCGCTTGCTTTGGCTGGATGCTGATGGTTCCACCGTCCTCTCAAGCCATTTCGATCTATCTCGGGTTGGCGCTCTTTTCCTGTTTGTTTGTGACGAAAGATGAGTGGGTGCATTTCAAATACTGTTCACCTGGTGAACATTGGATGCACGCACTCCAATTCGTTTTTCATACCCTGGTGTTGCTTTGCGCGGGGATGTTATGGCCTGCGATTCATCATCAACCTTCGTTGTTCATTGCGTATGAAGGCTTCGAGCGGAGGTTTTTCCTTGGCAATCTGGCACTGACAATAGCCTTTGGGTTGTATCAATTTTTCTACTGGAATTTTCTATGGCGACCAGCCTCGGCAAGCAAAGAAGTGACCAAGTAAACAATGACATTTATCACGCCCTGGGGGAACGTTGGTATCACGCCAAAGATGATCCGGTAGCTTTGCTGCGGGCCGAATCGCGCGTGCGCAATCCCTGGGTTGTCGCCGAAATTCAAAAAGTATTTCCCGATGCCAACGTTTTGGATATTGGTTGTGGCGCAGGTTTTCTGGCGAATGAATTGGCACAACGGGGAATGCAAGTCACGGGTTTCGACGCGTCCGAAGAAAGCCTGGAGGTTGCGCGCCGCTATGACGTGACGAAGCGGGTGCGGTATCAACGCGGCGACGCGAATCATTTGCCGTTTACAAACGAATGTTTCGATGTGGTTTGTGCAATGGATTTTCTGGAACACGTCGAAGACCCCGCGCACATTGTCTCGGAATCAGCGCGCGTGCTGCGACCGGGCGGATTATTTTTCTTTCACACCTTCAATCGTAATTTCATTGCCTGGCTGATTGGCATCAAAGGTGTCGAATGGTTTGTCAAAAATACGCCGCGCAATTTGCATTCATATCGCTATTTTATCAAGCCGTCAGAATTGACCGTGATGTGTGAGCGAAGTGGATTGCGGGTTCAGACAATTCAAGGACTGGAGCCTGTGATTACTACGCGCGCCTTTTGGAAAATGGTCAGGACAGGAATCGTAGACGACGATTTTCAATTCAAATTTGGCAACTCAAAAATCATTGGATACACCGGTTTGGCTCAGAAACGTGCTTGAAGTTGTCCTCCCTCACTGCTTGGCGAGCGGGTCGTTAATCGCTCGCATTTGTGTGTCTAAACGCGCTTGGAACTGATCGCGGAGACTTTTCAGTTTTTCGTCTTTGTACAAATTTTTCGTTTCACCCGGATCGTTTTTCAAATCATACAGTTCGTTCAATTCATTGGCGTGATAATGCCGCACCAGTTTCCAATCGTTTGTTCGCCACATTCGCATATAAGCCAGACCAACGTTGTGCAAATCATATTGCCCAAAAAATTCCGTCCGCCAATCGGGAATTTTCTCACCGCGCAACAGCGGCGAAAAGTCTCTGCCGTTTTGTTTGACGTTCGCAGGCAAGCTGACGTTGAGCATTCCCAGCACGGAGGCGAACATATCTAGATTTAAAACCGTCTCGTTGATTTCGCTGTTTGCTTTGACCACGCCTGGCCAACGAATCAGCAGCGGAATGCGCAACGATGTGTCCCACATATTCGGGCGTTTCGGGCCATTCACTCCGCCTGCGATCCAATAGCCGTTGCCTTTGGTTTCAATGCCGTGATGACCGATGTTGTAACCGTGATCACTCTGAAACATCACAATGGTTTGGCTCGATAAATTCAAGCGGTCCAGCAGCGCCAGCAACTTGCCCAAATTGCGATCTACGGCGTGAACTGCGGCATAATATTCACGATGAAGCCGCTTGACGTGGGCACTGTCCAGCCCGCGATGTTGCGGAATCGTTGGATCAAGATTCGCAAATAGCTTTGTGTCCTCTTCCGGCATCGGGCCGTATGGCGTATGCGGTTCGCGGAAATGGATCAGGGCCGCAAACGGCCTTTTGTGATTGGCTTCAATCCAGTGCACTGCATCATCCATCACGATGTCTGAGCCAGCGCCTTTGACCTCGACGATTTGCCCCTTGACGTCCAGCTTCGGATTCATCGGCGCAAAGCTGCCTTGCTGTGAACCCATAAAGTAATCAAAGCCTCGTTTGGTCGGATGATATTCGGGCTTGAGACCGAGATGATATTTGCCGAACAGCGCCGTTTGATAGCCGTTTTGTTGCAACACCTGGGGCCAGGTGGTCGCCGCTTTTGGCAGCCCCATTCCCGATGCGCCTTCGTCGGGCGTCAAATAATCGGTGATGCCAACCTGTGTTCCATACAATCCCGTCAAAAATGCCACGCGGCTGGGCGAACAAACTGGCGTTGTCACAAATGCCTGATTGAACTTCACGCCTTCGCGCGCGAGCCGGTCCATGTTGGGTGTGATCGCTTCTTTGTTGCCATACGCGCCAATGGACCAGTGCGCCTGATCGTCAGTCACAATCGAAATCAGATTGTATTTGGTTTGGGCGTAGAGGCTCTCCAACGAAAATAGCAAAAGAAATGCTATAAAGAGTAAAGTTTTCATCGGTTGTGATTTCCTGAATCCACAAAGGGAAGTTTGACGCACGCTGCCTTGACTCAAGCAGCTTGGACGAGAAAACGATCCATCCAATCGGTCATGATTTTGCGCATAGACGGTAATTCTTCGTGACCGCAGTCAAACAACTCAAGGCGGCAATCTTCCGCTTTGCCGTACTTTTGATAGAGCGGAAGCAAGTGGTCTCGAATTTTTTCGACGCCTGCCGGAGGCGTCAGCGCATCGCGTCGCCCGTTCAAGCTGACGTGCGCGCGCGGCACGATCAATTCATTGATTTGTGCCGTGCTGAAATGTTTGAGCAGGCTTGGCACGTAATAATAAATCCCGTGTCCTTTCAAATTGTTCGCCTTGATGAGTTCATCAAAATCAGTCATACAGCACAAATCCATGCACAGCTTGATGCGAGGATCGAGTGCGGCTAACCACCAGGCTTTCGTGGCTCCCATCGAAAGACCGAACGTGCCGATGCGATTGGCGTCCACTTCGGGACGGCTGACCAAATAATCTACGGCGCGAAATTCATCGAACATCATCATTCCGAACAGCACCTGTCCGTACCAGATCATTTTCTTGAACGCGTCCGATTCGCCCTGACTGCCGTTTTCAGCATGCTTGCGTTCGCCAAAGCACCAGCTATCAATCGCCAGCGTCACAATGCCTTTTTCCGCGACGACGGGCGCATACGCGGGTAAAACTTTGCGCCCCGTCAGCAACTCCTCTTTGCCGGTTGGATAGGTTCCGCCGTGCCAATGCACGTAGAGCAAGCCGGGGGCTTTGGGTTGACGTCGCTCCGGGATCAGCAGGATCGCAGGCACCGGCTCAATGCCGTTCAGATCAAGTTCCAAATGCTCCAACGTATAGCCATCACCCTTTTCAGTCTTGCGCAATTTCGCTGGCTTCGGCTTATGTTGCCACGGCAGATCGCCGAGTAAACTCCACAATTCGCGCCGTCGCTTTTGCTGATAGCGTGTGAAGGCTGCTTTCGATTTGAAATCTTGTGCCGTCGCCATCGTCGGAATCATGGTTGTTGCGCTCAACCCTGCCACCGATTGCAGCAAAAATTCGCGTCGTTCGGTCAAACTATCGAGTGTTGTTTCTTTCATCTCGTTTACTCCAGGTGAAATATTTCATCAAGGGCAATCGTCACGGGGCTGTTGTCTTCATTGGTCGCCATCAAATCGGTCATCATTGCCCACCAGCGTTGACAGACTTCGGTGTTTGCAATGGCCGCCCACCGCTCTTCCGATTCGATCTCGGCGTAGGCAAAAAGCTTGTCCGTTTCTCGATCCAGAAAGATTGAGTAATTGTGAACGCCGTGCTGTTTTAATACGGCTTGCAAGTCGGCCCAGATGGGATTGTGACGACGTTGATATTCTCCCTGCTGGTTCGGCTTAAGCCGCATGATGAAGGCTTTACGAATCATAAAAATAGTTGCACAAAAATTGGTGGTGACGAACAAATTGCGCTACACCACTTGCCCCGCCGCGTGGCCTGAAGCCCAGGCCCATTGAAAATTGAAGCCGCCTAAATGGCCGGTGACATCCACGACTTCGCCAATAAAATACAAGCCAGGAACCTTGATTGCTTCCATCGTTTTGGACGACAGTTCATGGGTGTCTACGCCGCCGGAAGTTACTTCTGCTTTGGCAAACCCTTCTGTGCCGCTCGGCGTCAGTTGCCAATGCTGAAGCCGCTCCGCGATCCGCCGCAATTCTTTGGCGTGAAATTGACGCAATGGTTTGTCCGCAGCGTACAACGCCGCCCACGCTTTCGCAAAACGATGCGGCAAATGAATTCCGAGCCAGGTAGAAAAATTCATATTGGAAGCGGATTGTGAACCTAAATCCTCCTCCAGATTTTCATCCGGCAGCAGGTTAATGCTCACGGCTTGCCCGGCGTTCCAGTACGAAGAAATTTGCAGAATTGCCGGGCCGCTTAAGCCGCGGTGCGTGAACAAAATGTTTTCACGAAATTTCTGTTTGCCGAATGAAACCAGTGCATCCACCGAAACGCCGCTGAGTTCGCTGAACGTTTGCAATTCCTCATGCGCAAGCGTGAAAGGCACGAGCGCCGGTTTAGGCGGAATGATCTTCAGTCCAAATTGTTTCGCCACCCGATAGCCGAAATCCGTCGCACCCATTTTCGGAATGGAAACGCCGCCTGTGGCGACGACTAATGACGGGGCCGTAAATATCCCCTGATTCGTTTCGACCGCGAATTCATTAGGTTTTTGAATGCTTTTGACTTCGCAGTGAGCTTTGATTGTCACCGCCGCGCATTCCTGCAACAACATTTCTACGATCTCCTGCGACGAGCCATCGCAGAATAATTGCCCCAGCTTTTTTTCGTGGAAAGCGATGTTGTGCTTTTTTACCAGCGCGATGAAATCCTGCGGCGTAAAGCGTGCCAGCGCCGATTTAGTGAAGTTGGGATTGTTGGTGAGGAAGTTGTCAGGCCGGGTATGCAGGTTCGTAAAATTGCAACGACCACCACCGCTGATCAAAATTTTTTTGCCGACTTTTTCTGATCGCTCCAAGACGACGACCTGGCGCCCGCGCATGGCCGCAACGCTGGCACAGAACAATCCCGCCGCGCCTCCACCCAAAATGATAACGTCAGTTTTCATGCGTCTTAGATTAAACCACGAGGCCCGTGAAGAACGCGAAGCGACACAGAGAACGAGCGATATTTGAATCGGAAGATGTCTCGCAATGGCGTACTTTTGATCTTCGTCGCCGTTACTTGCGGTGCGGTATTTTTCTTCCTGGATTGGATGTGGGCCTTGCACGATTGCGGAAAGCGGGGTACTACTACACGGCATTCCAAATCAAAGTTTTACGCAAAATATCCATCACTTCTCAAGAAGGAAACGAACATCACATGAGCTTCCAAAAACGAGCGACCTATGCGCTCATCATTCTGTTTCTCATCAACACCATGAATTTTTTTGACCGTCAGATTCTGGCGGCAGTGACAGAACCGATCCGCAAGGAATGGGGGTTGACCGATACGCAAATGGGTTGGCTCGGAACCGCGTTCACCTTGATTTATGCGGCGGTCGGCGTGCCGTTGGGACGTTGGGCGGATCGCGGATCGCGGCGCACGATTCTGAGTGCGGGCGTGACTGTGTGGAGTTTGTTTACAGCGGCATCCGGTGCTGCCGTCGGCTATTGGAGCCTCTTCTGGGCACGAATGGGCGTGGGCATTGGCGAAGCGAGTTGTTCACCTGCCGCGAATTCACTGATTGGTGATTTGTTTCCGGTCAGCAAACGCGCGCGCGCCATTGGTGTTTTCATGCTGGGATTGCCGATAGGCATTTTTCTCAGCAATCGTTTGAGCGGTGAAATTGCTGCGCGCTGGGGGTGGAAGGCCACCTTTTTTGTGGCGACGGTTCCGGGGCTGATTCTGGCAGTGCTGGCTTTCTGGATTACGGAGCCACAACGCGGGGCCGCCGAGGAACACAAGGTTGAAACCAATCAGGCCGGGCATTCATTTTGGTATCCTTACGTGCGGGTGCTGAGCATTCCGACGATGTGGTGGATTGCGTTGTCCGGTGCGTTACACAACTTCAATGCGTATGCCGTGAATGCGTTCACGCCTGCCTATTTAGGACGCTATCACGGTTTGAGTTTGGTTGAAGCGAACACCACAGCGGCGTATACATTGGGGTTGGTGGGCATCCTGGGCTTGCTTGGTGGTGGTGTGATTGCGGATTGGGCGCGGCGGTGGCGACCAAACGGCAGACTGATCGTGGCGGCGGTGGCGATCCTGATTTCGACGCCGTGCGTGTATTTGGCGATTGCTCAGCCCAAAGGCGCGATCAATGGGTTCATCTCGCTAATGAGCGTTGGGTGGATGTTGATTTACGTCTATTACGTGACGGTGTATTCCGCCGTGCAGGACATCGTCGAACCGAACTTACGCGGCACGGCGATGGCATTATATTTCTTTGCGATGTACGTGCTGGGCGGTGCGTTCGGGACTTCGATTCTGGGAATGCTGAGCGATCATTATGCCAAGAGTGCGATGGCCGCAGCCGGTGCCTCGTTGGTGAATGGTGCGGTCCCCGAACAGTTCCGCGCCATTGGCTTGCACGATGCGTTTTTTGTAGTGCCAGTGGTTTCGCTACTATTAGCCATCGTGTTGTTTGCGGGCGCGACCACGATCACCAAAGACATGAAAAAGCTGCAAGATTGGATGCGAAATGCGAGCCGATAAGTCGCTGATTGAAGGTAAACCTGAGGGTCGCCACAGAGACTGATTGAGGCAGAAACGCTGATGTCATTGAGAACGCTTTGATAAAACGGATGAACTTCATAGATGGAGGTCATCCCATGAACGTAATCAAAATCAGAATCGTTACTGCCGCTATTCTCTCTGTACTGACTCTCATTTTGTTCATTTCAATTCAGCCTAAAAGGAATCCCCACGTTAGTTCGACACCACCAGTTCAGATAAGCGCCGTAAAAAAAACTGAGCCTACTTCGACGTATCAAGACCCAAAGGCAGTCCTATTTGACTTTGGTGGGAAAGTCATCGGCGAAATCTCTCCTTTCGATATTGACAGATTCGCACACACTCATCCAAGTGACTATATCTCTTTCAAAAACCTATGGCAGGCACTCGGAATAGATTTGGAAGACTGGCGCTTATATGAACATTGTCAGGTACGGAATTTTCGCGTTTCGCTGGATAACAATCCTGATCTTGAAATTTTGCAAAGACTGTATGACAAATGGAGTAGTTGGTCAGCAGGAGGCATACGCTATTTACTCTGGAAACGTCTTGGCGGCAAACGCGGCACAAAATGGAAGCTACTCGGTCATCTTGATTTTGGTGGGCAGCGATATACAGAACCTGGACATCAGGTTTTCCATATTAGGGGAAAGCACTTTTTGTTGATTGATTATATGACTGTTCACGGATCGGGGTTGGGGGCTAATGATAAAGCTTGGTATGAAGTTCGACCTAATGGTTTGCAGGAAGTCCTACGCTACCCTTCCTGGTGTTTTTCTATGGGCGGGACAGAAACTGAGACCCGCACCAGACTTCGTTGGGGAGCAGTGAGTAGCGGCAAAATGAGAATCCAAATTGAATTTACGGATCGTTATACTTTGCGGGGAGAAGAAGATAAAGTTATCAAACGGTGGCACAAGCGAAGGCGTGTGGCGTTCATTTGGTCGAAGCAGGCAGACCGCTTCCTTTTTGATCGTCGCCGCTCAAGCATTTCAAAGAAGGACTTCGAGGCAACCTGCAATTTCTGATGAACATAAAACGTAGAGAACTCTTTCCGGTCACAAAAGACTACATCTACCTCAATCATGCCGCTGTCGCGCCGTTGCCGTTGCCTGCTTTTGAAGCAATGCAGCGATATACGCGTGATTTGCTGGAACACGGCCTGGTGCATTGGCGCGAATGGGGACAGGAAGTTGAGCGCGTGCGAGCACTGGCAGCACAACTCATTAATGCCAAGCCGCACGAGATTGCGTTTGCGGCGAATACGTCAACCGGGCTGAGCTTGGTTGCCAACGGGCTGAATTGGCGCGCGGGCGATAATGTTGTTACGGCAGATTGCGAATTTCCCGCCAATCAATTGCCATGGCAACGACTGCAAAAAGCTTATGGCGTCGAAGTACGACAGGCCAAAGAGCGTGAGGGCCGATTGGAGACGGAAGAACTCCTCAGCCTGATTGATGAGCGTACGCGGGTGGTGACGTTGAGCTTTGTCGAGTTCGCATCGGGCTTTCGCAATGATTTGGCGACGATTGGAAAATTCTGTCGGGAACGTGAAGTTCTGTTTGTGGTGGATGCGATTCAAGGGTTGGGGGCGTTGCAACTGGATGTCGCAAGCTGCTGTATTGACGCCTTGTCGGCGGATGCACATAAGTTTTTACTGGGGCCGGATGGCGTTGCTATTTTTTATGTTTCGGAGCGGTGGCTGGAACGATTGCAACCGACCGTGGTGGGCTGGACTTCGGTCAAGGAACCATTTGATTTTGCGCGCCCGGAAAAAGAATTTGCCGATGGCGCGCGACGTTTTGAACCCGGCGCACTGAATACCGCAGGAATTATGGGGCTGGGCGCTTCAATGTCGTTGCTGCTACAAACGGGGCTGCCCACGATTGAACGCTACTTGCTCGATTTGACGGAGTATTTATGCGACGGATTGAACGGGATTGGCTATCACGTCGTGAGTTCGCGGCGTGCGGGAGAGGCTTCGGCGGTCGTTTGCTGCACGCACGAAACACACTCGGCTGAGCGTTTGTACGAACATTTGGATGCGCAGCAGATCATCACGACGCCGCGTCTGGGACGGCTGCGCATCTCGCCGCATTTTTACAATACGCGAGAAGACATTGATCAAGTGATTAAAGCCCTGGCCGAATTCATAGGCACGGTTCATTAGACCGTGCTATCGAGCTGGAAAATAATAGCTGACCGACCGGTTAGTCTTGAGCCGAATGCGCGGTTGATGGTATTTTCTTTTCTCCATCACAGCGGGCTTTGATCGCGCCGTTTCAGAAACAAAAGGAATCATTCATGGGCAGAGGCAAATACTTCGAGGATTTCATCGTGGGCGAAGAATCTGTCAGTGCGGGCCGCACCATCACAGAAACCGACATCGTCAATTTTGCCGGACTGACAGGTGATTGGTACGAACTCCACACGAACAAAGAATGGGCGGCGAACGGCCCGTTTGGACAACGCATTGCTCACGGCGCGCTGATCTTTTCAATTGCGACCGGGCTGGCCTTGCGTGTTGATCCGCCCTCCGATGGCTTGATGGCGTTTTATGGGCTGGATAAATTGCGTTTCGTGAAGCCCGTCTTTATTGGCGATACGATTCAGGTGCGACAAACCGTGACAGAGAAAACCGAACGCGATGAAACGAGCGGCGTCATCACGGCGCGCACAGAGGTCAGCAACCAAAACGATCAGGTCGTCGTGAGCTATACGGCCAAGGTTTTATACAAACGCAGAATTCAGGAAGCAGGAAGCTAAGTGATGAAATTACTCGAAGGAAAATCCGCCATTGTGACTGGCTCCGGGCGCGGCATCGGGCGTGCGATTGCCACGATGTTTGCCGAACACGGCGCGCACGTGGTGGTGAACGATCTGGATGGTGAGGTTGCCGAAAGTGTCGTCAATGCCATCAACGCTTCCGGCGGCGTGGCAACGGCCTGTGTGGGCAGCGTGACCGCGCCGGACTTTCCCGAACAAATCGTACAAACGGCGGTACAGGAATTTGGCAAGCTCGACATCATCGTCAACAACGCGGGCTACACGTGGGACGGCGTGATTCAAAATGTGACAGATGAAATGTGGGACGCGATGATTGATGTGCATTTGAAAGCACCGTTCCGCATCATTCGCGCGGCGGTGCCGTACCTGCGTGATGCAGCCAAAGAGGAAATCGCCGCCGGTCAGCGCGTGCATCGTAAGATCATCAATGTTTCTTCGACCTCTGGCGTCGCGGGCAATCCGGGACAGGTGAATTATTCGGCGGGCAAAATGGGGATTGTGGGCGTGACGAAGACGATGGCGAAGGAATGGGGACGTTTCAATATCAATGTGAACGCGGTTGCCTATGGTTTTATTGAGACGCGTTTGACGGCGGCGAAGGAAGAACAAAAACCTGTACACGTTGGGGAAAATGAAGTACAACTCGGCATCCCCGAACAAATGCGCCAAAACGCCATGAAATTCATCCCGCTCGGTCGCGGCGGGACCCCGGAAGAAGCGGCTGGCCCGGTTCTCTTCCTGGCTTCACCCCTTTCAGATTATGTGACGGGACACGTCGTTCTGGTGACGGGCGGTTCCTATATGTAGTCCATTACTTTGGAGAAAATCGTATGAGACGTAAGTTTTCGATTCTTGCCGGGTTCCTGCTCGGCGCGTTGTTGATTATCGGGTCTGTCGCGGCGTCCAATGATGCTGCAAAATCGAATCCGAAGGGCAGTGTGGCTGTAACCTTCAACAAGGACGTGGCCCCGATTTTGTATGGTCGTTGTGCGGAATGCCATCGTCCCGGCGAAACCGCGCCGATGTCGTTTCTCACCTACAAAGAAGTTCGTCCCTGGGCGAAATCCATTCGGGAATCGGTGGTGAATCGAGAGATGCCGCCCTGGTCCGCAGACCCTCATTACGGCGAGTTCAAGAATGATCGCCGCCTTTCACAAACAGAAATTGACACCATCAAAACCTGGGTAGATCAGGGCGCAAAAGAAGGCGAAGCGAAAGATTTGCCGCCCGCTCCCAAATTCAAAAATGCCGGGTGGAAATTTGGCGAACCTGACCTTGTCCTCTCAATTTCGGAGACCGCAGAAATCCCCAAAGATGGAACCGTCCCGTACAAATACTACGCCGTTCACACCAATTTCACCGAAGACAAGTACATTCAATATGCCGAAATTAAACGCGGCGAGCCGAGCGTTGTGCATCACGTGATTGTCAGCGTCCGTGAGCCGGATCAGGGGCCATTGCCGCCGGAAGGTGAAATCAAATTCGGCACCGCGCGCGTCAATCCTGAAGCCGCGAATGATCCGCAACGCCAATCGCAAGCCCGTCCGCGCGGCACGAACCCCGATGGCATGCTGGTTGGTTGGGCACCGGGAATGTCGCCGCTGACCTTGAAAAATGGCAATGCCAAGCTGGTCAAAAAAGGCTCGGTGCTGATTTTCCAAATGCACTACACGACAACCGGGGTTCCGGCAAAAGATAAAACCAGCGTTGGGTTCTGGTTTGCCAAAGGGCCGGTTGAAAAGCGTGTCATTACCAAAGGCATCACCACGAATCCCGGAACGCTGGTGATTCCTGCCGGGCATCCGAATTACGAATCCAAATCCGCCTTTGTCTTTGAAGAGGACGCGCACATTTACAGCTTCATGCCGCATATGCACGTGCGCGGCAAAGATTTTGAATACAAGATCGTGTACCCCGATGGCACGTCGAAAGTGCTGTTGCGCATTCCGAAGTATGATTTTAATTGGCAGATTTCCTACTTTGTGAAAGAGCCGATTGCCGTGCCCAAAGGCAGCCGCATTGAATGCGTCGCACATCACGACAACTCGGTTGGGAACAAATTCAACCCCGATCCTTCGATTACTGTGCGCTGGGGCGATCAAACGTGGGAAGAGATGATGATTGGTTGGTTGGATTACACCTACGATAAACAAACGCTGCGGACAGAGACAGCCACCAAATGATGTTTACGGGTGCTGCCATTCGCTTCTTTGCGTTCGAGAGTTCGGCCTCGCCCTCGTAACAAAAAGTTGCGTAAGCCTCAAGAAGCGAATGGGCAGCACTCACCAACTGATAGGAGGAATCAATGCGACAACTCTGGGTATTTTTACTGCTACTGGTTTCAATGCCGGCGCTGGCACAGGACCAGTTATCCGGGCGTTGGGAAGGGAAAACCCAATCTCCGCGTGGCGAGCAGGACACCACGGTCGTTTTTAAAAAAGAGGGCGAAGCGTACAAAGGCACCACGTCTTTGATGGGGCGCGAAGTCGTTATCAAAGACATCAAGATTGAAGGCGACAATATGACCGCCAAAGCCGATGTCGAAACACCGCAGGCGACCATTACCATCAACTACAAATTCACGCTCGCGGGCGAAACGATGAAAGGGCAGGGCGCGTTGGATTTTGGTGGTCAGGCCGTCACGTTTGATATGAACCTGAAACGCGTCAGCGCCGGTACGGATGCAGCGGCGGCACCCGTGGCAGCGGCGACCGCGCGACCTGCTGGCGGCGGACAGCAGCGACCACGCAATGATGTGGCACAGCCGCAGCAAAAACAGTCGCTGGATTATTTTGTGGGTGCGTGGAATTTCCGGTATATGGGCCGCGAAAGCGCCTTAGGTCCGGCTCCCCGCGAGGGTGTCATTACCTTCACCAAAAGCGCAGACGGCAAATCGCTGAATGCCGTGATTGAAGGCAAAACGGAGGCGGGCGCATACAAAGAAACGGCGGTTGTGACGTTTGACGAGGCGACAAAGCAGCTCACGTTCCAGGAGAAGCTTGCCAACGGAACCAAGCTCAACAGCAAAGCCGATTGGAGCAGCCCGATTGCGATTCGCTTTACGATTGACCCGATCAAAGTCAAAAGCGAATCGTTGCAACTGCGTCGGAATATTTCCGTCATTTCTGCGCATTCCTTTACGTTGACGGAGGAACTGTCGGAGGGCGGTGGCCCGTTCGTGCGGCTCGGCAACGCGGTCTACAGCAAAGTCAGCGCGAAATAAAATCAGATGGGTGCGCCCGCGCCCCCGCGGGCAGGCGCTTGGCAGCTACCCCTTTTCCCGGTAACGGAAGATACCCATCACGCCTGTCTGCGCTTGAGGCTGGCGCACACTACACGAGGCGCACGCGCTTGCAAATCGCTATAAAACAATTCGGGGAGCGGACGGGCATTCAGGCTCGTCCGCTCCTCATCCTTTATGTTTACCAGGAGGCATTCGATGAAACATTCACGGCTCTTCGCTCTCGTAGCATCGCTTTTCATTACCCTTGGTTTCACCGTTACGTTCCAAGCCGGGGCGCGTGGCCGAACGGCGGCACCAACCTTCAGCAAAGACGTTGCGCCCATCCTGTTCAATCACTGCACGAGTTGTCATCGTCCCGGCGAAATTGCGCCGATGTCGTTTCAGAATTACAAAGAAATTCGCCCCTGGGCCAAGGCCATCCGCGAACAAGTCGTCAATCGCACGATGCCACCCTGGCACGCCGACCCGCACATTGGGCAATGGTCGAACGACAAGCGCCTGGCACAAAAAGACATTGAGACCATCGTGGCGTGGGTAGACGGTGGCGCGAAAGAAGGCGATCCGAAAGACGTGCCAGCGTTGCCGAAGTTTGCGAGCGGCTGGCAAATCGGCGAGCCGGATGTCGTTTTTCAAATGCCCGAAGAATTCACCGTCCCGGCCCAAGGCACCGTGCCGTACATTTACTTTCAGGTTCCCTCGAATTTCAAAGAAGACCGCTACGTGACCGCGATGGAAGCCCGCGCCGGAGATTTATCGGTCGTGCATCACATCGTGATTTACGTCCGCGAACCGAATCCCACCCGGCCCAAGCGCCAGAATGATCTGGGCGACGGTTTGCTGGGTGCGTTGTCGCCGGGAATGACGCCGTTTATCGCCCAGCCCGGCACCGCGAAGCTCATCAAAGCGGGTTCGACGATTGTGTTTCAAATGCACTACACGCCAAGCGGTAAAGTTACGAAAGATCGCTCCATCCTAGGCCTGAAGTTTGCCAAAGCGCCCGTAGACAAAATCATCACGACGACGGCGGCATGGGATGCCCGTTTTGAAATTCCTGCGAACGCCGAAAATCACGAAGTCCGCGCCCATTGGGTCGCTGACGAAGACATAGACATCATCAGCCTGATGCCGCACATGCACTTGCGCGGCAAAGATTACACCTACAAAGCCACCTATCCCGATGGCCGCAGCGAAGTCTTGCTTTCCGTGCCAAGGTACGACTTCGGGTGGCAAGTCTATTACTATCCCAAACAACCGATTCGCATTCCCAAAGGCACCAGGATCGAAACCATCGCCCATTACGACAACTCCACGAAAAACCCCGTGAATCCTGCGCCTGACAAACCCGTCCGCTTTGGCGAACAAACGTGGGAAGAGATGATGAATGGGTTTTTCGATTACGTCCCCACCAGCAAAGCGTCGCCCACAACCTCAGGAGGCATCGGGCCGAGGTAGCTTTCAAATCTCGGAGTGTGTTTGGAAATTCTGTATCGTACTACGGGCGGCTCCCCCGTTCATTGCGAGCGAGCTGCCCGCCATACGGTCTTCAGGTAGCAGATGGAGGCTCGCGCGCACCTGCTCCATGAGTTTCGGCTTTGACGGTTCGGCACGGGTCGTCATGAAAATTCTCCCGGAATTTTTATCGTCATGGCTGGTGGGGGCTTGTCCTGCCTGTCGGCGCTGCCTTACACTCCGAATCGTTGCAGAGAAAAGCCAGAACACTTAGCGATTCATCATCACAGGAGAAATGACATGCGGACGCGAGTCATCCTGAAACCAGGGCGGCGTGGCACCAAACGCTTGGTCGAGCAGTATGGGGCCGAGCTGTTGTGTGGACGTTATCGGTATGACGAAGCACACGGGAAACGGTACAAAACGGTAGAATTAGGGGTGGAAGAAAGCGAATGGCAGGCCCCGATTGCAGCGGCCACGATAGTCGGTGTCCAAGTCGCATTCCGCGAAGCC
This sequence comes from Blastocatellia bacterium, assembly GCA_016789725.1. Taxonomy (GTDB): domain Bacteria; phylum Acidobacteriota; class Blastocatellia; order RBC074; family RBC074; genus JAFDVL01. Next base: position 16,893 of record JAEUQN010000147.1, read on the forward strand.
GACCTGCAACAGAAAGTGCGACAAGCGGGTGGCAAATGGAACCCCGCACAACGTGTGGGAACTCAGGTACGACAAAGCGGTGGTGCTGGAATTAACAGCGCGGATTGTGCCGGAAGAACGATCTATTAGTAGTAAGTCAAATAGATCGAAGTGACTATTAGTAGATCGCGCGATCTACTAATAGTGTAATTGGTACGTAGTCTAATTACATGTTCGGCAACCTGACACATTATGAAGATAATCGGAAGTCACACTGAAACTTTTCTGCTTCTCAATGGGCTAAAGGCTGATCGTCCGATTCGATTGAGTGACCATACAGATCTCCTCCCTGCGACGTTCGTCCCAGTGCCCGGCCTCTTGTTGCGTGTGCTCTCGAAAGAACCCGATTTCTCTATCGCATCACTCTTCTTGGGCACCGTAGCGAGTCAGATCAAAGTATCAGCTCCGACCTCCCAAGAACTTGCAGTTCTTGCTTGGAATACCAACTGGGACATCTTGCTGATCAACGCGTTTCTCCAGTGTGAATCAATCTGTAACCTCCAGAGCGACGTTCCCCTCGAAGAATTGTGCACTGCGGGGGTAGAAGGTCAACTCCGAATTACTAATTATCACCTGCGGGGACCGGCGTTTACTGAACCACGCATAGTTGCTGATGCAGAGGCAGAATGGATTGAGGCTAATGTTGAGTGCGGGCGTCAGCTTCTCCAAGAGCCATCCTTTCAGAATGCAGTGCACTCGCTAGCAACCTACGCATGGCATTCGCTTCCACGTGCTCAGTTAGCACTTATCTGGTCTGGTATCGAAGGTTTGTTTGAAGTTGACAGTGAAATCGTGTTCCGCGTCAGTCTGTACATTGCTCGTTTTTTGCATCCTGACGATGCTGAGCAGAGACTTAAGACCTTTGCTGATGTAAAGCGGCTTTACAAAGCACGGTCACAGGCTGTACACGGCTCTCGGCTGAAGGGCGACTCTAAAGCGGCTGTTTCTGAATCATCCAGTCTGCTCTCTCAGCTCATCCGTAAGTGCTGCGAGGCTGGATCCCTTCCAGTCACTGCCAACTTAGCGCCATGACGCCGCA
>JAEUQN010000148.1 GCA_016789725.1 Blastocatellia bacterium
TCCCACCGCTGCAATACACAAAGTTGCTACCGGGTTCGGCGACCATCGGCAAGTTCAACATAAACTGCGCGTTGTCCTGTTGATTAAGCATCTCCCACAACGTCGGCTCGCCACCTTTCGAGACGCAATTCAGCCCTGACGACATCGTCAGCAAATTCTCAATCGTAATTTTTTCTTTGCGCCCGTCTTTATTGGCGATTTTGTTTTTCGAGAAAAACGAGAGCGCTTTTTGCTCAACGGATTTCACCTTGCGCTGTTCAATCGCCAAACCAATCAACGTTGACGTGATGCTCTTGGTCACGGAAGCAAGGTCGTGGGGAACTTTGCCATCGTAAGGATAGAAATAAGCCTCGGCCACAATGTAGTTATTCCGCACCACCAGGAGGCTGTGAATATTGATTCCGCTCGCTCGCGCCGTGGTGATAGCTGCTGCCAAAGCATCCGAGGCAATGCCTTGCGATTCAGGAGTAGCCAAGCGCCAACCGCTCGTCGGCCAGTAGACAGGTGTTTGAGAATGGGCATTGGTCAAAACGAACACGACCAACAGCAACGGAACAAACAAGCGAAAGCGATGGGCCACAGTGAATCTCCTCTTCGGAATGATTGAATGATCGGTGCGGGCCAGTGTAATGCAAATCCCAAGATTGCGGCAATTCATGCGAGCGAGATAAATGCCAAAACGCCGCAGAACAGCGGCCTCTCCTGCGGCATTTTGATGTGCGTGTCTTCCTAGACCTGAAAACCGTAGTCATCAAGTTCATCCACAGCACAAACTCTAAAATTTCTCTTGAACTCAGTGATAACGAACGCCCCGCCGCTATCAGGCGAGTGAGGACGGGGCCATTCGTTTTTGCTGTACTTCAAGGTTGGTTACTGCCACTAGCAACGATTCATATGACGTTGAAGGTGCAACAACGTATCCCTTTTGGCTGAGAACGCAATCTTAACTTTGCCTGTCCAAATCATTACCCCGAAACTAACTAACCGTGGCTGAGCATCTTGACAAGTTCTCAGGCTACTTTAGAATGCTGTTGTTCTTAGCGATCAGCACATCCAAAGACCTTCCCAAACCTCATCACGCGGCAAGTAATAACGTGCGGATTACCAAAAGTAATTCGGGAAATCTGCGGTTTTTATTCGGAAGACCGTGCGCTATGATGATCTTCCAGCGAATGCAGAAGAATCATCAAGTTGAGGCGGGTATGAACACAAACCACTTTTATGAATTCGACGGCTTTCGACTTGACCCCATCGAACGCTTACTCTCATTTCGTGAAACCCCCTTGCAGCTTGAACCAAAGGTCTTCGATCTGTTGATTCTGCTCATTCAGCATCAAGGCCATCTGATCGAAAAAGAAACCCTGATGCAAAACATCTGGCCGAATACATTTGTCGAAGAGAGTAATTTGACACGCAATATCTCGACCCTGCGGCGTGTGTTGGAGGGCGTGGCAGTTGGTCATCAGTTTATTGAAACGATCCCTAAACACGGCTATCGGTTTATTGCCGAGGTCAAAGAAGTACGCAGTGAACTGGAACCGGAAATCTTTCTATCTGGCTTTGCGCCCGTCGGCGGGGCCGTGGCATTAGACTCCAAATATTACATCGAACGCCAAACCGACGCGGAGTTCCTCGCAGCAATCAAACGACAAGACAGTCTCGTCTTAGTGAAGGGTGCGCGCCAGGTGGGCAAGACTTCCCTGCTCGCACGCGGCCTGCAATCCGCACGAAATGCCGAAGCCAAGGTGGTGGTAACGGATTTTCAAAACCTCAGCGCCGAGCATTTAGCATCAGCCGAAAAACTGTTTTTGACCCTGGCGGAATCCGTCGCGGATCAGCTTGATTTAGAGGTCCTGCCAAGCCAAACCTGGAATCAACATCTCAGCCCCGGAATCAATTTCGAGCGATATTTCCGGCGACAAATTTTTTTGCAGATTACAACGCCCATCGTTTGGGGGCTGGACGAAGTGGATCGCCTCTTCACTTGCCCGTTCGGAAGCGAGGTCTTTGGCCTGTTTCGGTCGTGGCATAATAAACGCGCGCTTGACCCTGATGGTCATTGGAATCGCCTGACACTCGCAATCGCGTATGCGACGGAAGCACATTTATTCATCACAGACTTAAATCAATCGCCATTCAATGTTGGCACGCGATTACAGCTTGGCGACTTCACTTTAGAACAAGTACAGATGCTGAACGCGCGATTTGGCGCACCGTTGAGAAATGAACTGGAAGTACGACGATTTCGTTCATTAGTAGGTGGGCATCCATACCTGGTCCATCGGGGGCTATCGGAAATGACAACGCGCGGAATCAAGCTGGAAGCGCTCGAAACTCATGCCACCAGCAATGACGGAATTTTCGGCGATCATTTACGCCGCATTCTGTTATCGCTGTTGCAAGATGTTGGCCTGCGTGAAGCGGTGCAGCAACTTTTACGCGGCAAGACCAGGCTGCCGCTCGAAAGTTTTTATAGCCTGCGTAGTGCGGGCTTATTGTTAGGCGACGCATCGGATTCGGCACAATTTAGATGTCAGTTGTACGCAGCGTATTTGGCGAGACATCTCTGAAGACTATAAAGTTTTTTCAACTCTCCGATGAACCTTCTTGACTTCAACCATAGTTTCTACGTCACGGGCGGCACGTTGCGGCGCGATGCGGCTTGCTATGTACGACGACGAGCCGATGAGGAATTGCATCAGTCATTGTTGGAAGGCAAATTCTGCTACGTGCTCACGTCACGGCAAATGGGCAAATCCTCGCTCATGGTTCACACGGCAGCACGATTGCGCGAGGCGGGTGTCGGCGTGGCGATCCTTGACCTGACGGCGATTGGCAACAATCTGACAATTCAGCAATGGTACGGAGGTCTACTCAGTCAAGTCGGGCAACAACTCGACCTCGAAGACGAATTGCTGGATTTTTGGGCCGAGCGTTCTTTGTTGGGGCCGCTACAATTGTGGATGCGGGCCATTCGGGAAATTGTCCTACAGCGCTATTTGGATCGCGTGGTGATTTTTGTAGATGAAATTGACGCTGTTCATAACCTGCCGTTTTCGACTGATGAGTTTTTCGCCGGGATTCGCAAATTCTATAACGGGCGCACTGAAGATGAAGAATTAGAAAAACTGACCTTTTGTTTGCTGGGTGTCGCAACGCCTTCTCATTTAATCCGGGATACCCGCACGACACCATTTAATATTGGCCACCGCATTGAACTTACCGATTTCACTGAAGCCGAGGCCGCCGTGCTGGCGCAGGGCCTGGCGCGCGAACCCGCGATTGGAAATGTATTGCTCAAACGGGTTTTGTATTGGACGGGCGGGCATCCATATTTGACCCAGCGATTATGTCAGCAATTGGCGAATGATCCACAGGCCAATCAGCCGCACGATGTAGATCGTCATTGCCTGGAGTTATTCCTTTCTCATCGTGCCGTCGAACGCGATGACAATTTAATCTTCGTGCGCGAACGGATGCTGCGCAGCGAAGCCGATGTCAGCAGCCTGCTTGATTTGTACGCGCAAATTCAGCAAGGCAAACGCGTCAATGATGACGATACCAACCCGCTGACTTCCACCTTGCGACTTGCGGGCATCACAAAAATTCACGCCGGAGCGTTGCGCGTCCGCAATCGCATTTATGAGCGAGTGTTTGATCGTGATTGGGTCATTGCGAATTTGCCGGAGGCGGAGATTAAGCGTCAGCAGCGGGCATATCGCCGTGGCGTGTGGCGAGCGACGGCTGTCAGCATCATTGGCATCATCGCTCTGCTCAGTATTGTGATGGCCGTGTATTCCACCTGGCAACGCAATCAAACAGAACTGAAAGCGCGCCTCGAACGTCGAAATCTGTACGCCGCGCAAATGAATCTGGTCGGCCAAGCCTGGGAATCAGGCAATGTGGTGCAGGTTGTACAATTACTGCAAGAACATCTACCGGAAAAAGGTCAGGAGGATTTGCGCGGATTCGAGTGGTTTTACTACTGGCGGTTGAGTCATCAAAAACAACGAACGCTGCCGCAGCCAGAATTAGTCCAGGGCATTGCCTATTCGCCCGACAGCAAGAGTTTAGCGGTAGCGTTGGATAATGGGACGATTCGGATCATGGACCTTGCCCGTCAACAGGAAATTCACCTCTTAAAAGGGCATACAGATCACGTCTATTCCATCGCATTTTCACCTGATAACAAAACGCTGGCCTCTGCCAGTTGGGATCGAACCATCCGCGTTTGGGATGTTACGACAGGGCTGGAACTCAAATCACTGAAAGAACATGAAGGCAAGGTTTTCTCACTCGCCTACTCACCGGATGGAAAAATGATCGCGTCCGGGGACAGCATCGGGATTGTTCATTTGTGGGATGCGGCAACCGGCAACCGGCTGAAATCATTTGCTCCCAGCAGCAGTATTGTGTACGCCGTCGCGTTTTCGGCAGACGGACAAAAGCTGGCAACAGCGAACAGCAATAACAATGTAAAAGTGTATGCCGTTACTTCGGGACAACTCTTGAAAACGCTCCCTCACGAAACGCAGGTCTTGACCGCAGCTTTCTCGCCCGACAACCGTTTCCTGGCAACTGGGAGCTTAGACAACTCCGAAGTAATTTTGTGGGATGCCAATACAGGCCGCCAATTGCGCACGTTCAAGGGGCATCATGGTTCGATCTGGAGCCTGGCGTTTTCGCCCAACGGGAAAACGCTGGCAACCAGCAGCGACGACAGTCTGGCTAAAATCTGGGACGTCAGCACCGGGCGCGAAGTCTCAACCTTGCGCGGTCACGGACTGCTTGTTCCGACGCTGGCGTTTTCCCCGGACGGTGCTACGTTGGCGACAGGTGGGTGGGATAAACAAGTGAAGCTCTGGCCAACCACATCGCAACGTGACGATGAAGCATTTTCAGGTCATTCCAACTGGATTCGTGCCATTGCGTTTTCACCGGATGGAAGCCGGCTGGTCACCGCTTCAGACGATGCAACGGCCATCCTGTGGGACCTGAAGCGACAACAACAGGTCCAAACCGTCAAAGTGCATACAGCTAAAATTAACTGCCTGGCCTATTCGCCTGACGGTAAGTTAATTGCAACAGGCGGCGATGACGGAACGCTGAAGATTTGGGACGCAGAAACCACGCGCGTCTTTCACTCCTTCAAAACAGTTCGCATCCAAACACTCGCATTTTCCCCCGATAATCGCCATCTTGCTGCCGCCGGATTCGGACCAGTCGGTCAAGTTTGGGACCTTCAAACCGGAGCAGAGGTCTTCAAAATCAAGGGCTTCAAAGATTACATCTGGTCATTAACCTATTCGCCCAACGGCAAGACATTAGTGGCGGGCGGCGACACGGCGACGGTCAAATTGTTCGACGCAATCAGCGGTAACGAACAAGGTCAACTCAACAGCGGCAACCCATCAGGTCGCGTGTTAGTGTTTTCGCCCGACGGAAGAACGCTGGTCGTGGAGCAAGGCCGCAACAATCTGGCGTTATTCGATGTCAATACGCAAGCGGTGATTCATACTTTCAAAGGCCACAGCTCTCGCATCACCACTGCCGTTTTTTCTCCCGATAATCAACGCATCGCTACGGGCAGTTCAGATGGCACGGTCAAATTATGGGACCCCAAAACCGGCTTGGAAACCGCCACCTTTCGCGCCAACGCAGGCAAAATCTTCGCCATCGCCTTCGCACCCGACGGGCAAACGTTAGCGGTTGCCTGTCAGGATCGAACGGTGAAACTTTGGCGCGCGGCGTCAAAGGAAGAAGCCAATTAAATATGCGAGCCATTTTCTGCGGGTTTGTTTTGTTCTGCCTGATTCACGCACTGGCTTGTTCTTCAGCCAGCGATTCCAGAGCCTACACGCCCGCCGCAACGCATTCCACAGGCAATGTCTTCGAGGATTATTTGCGCAGCGATTATCCGCCCGCAGACGGCTTTGACTTCCCTTTTGGCAATTCCAACGGCCAAGGTGAATATACGGACAAAGAAACTGGCAAGCAATACAGCGGCTGGTATATTGCGACGAAATTTGCTGAGCAATACAGCCTCGGCATTCATCCTGGCGAAGATTGGAATGGCAACGGCGGCAAGAATACGGATCGCGGGCAAGATGTATATGCCGTCGCCAATGGGCGTGTCGTGTTTGCCGAAAGCTGCGGCAGGTTATGGGGCAATGTCATCGTCATCGAACACACGCTTTATGAAAACGTCGAGCGCCAAACAATCCAATCGGTTTATGCGCACTTGCTCGACATCAAAGTGCGCGCGGGCGACCTTGTCAAACGGCGGCAATTGATCGCCTCCATTGGACAAGACCCAGACAAAACCTACGACGCACATTTGCATTTGGAATTGCGACGGAACATCACGCTCGCGCCGAATTACTGGCCTTCAAGCAATGGTCAGGATCAGGGCTGGGTGCGGCAACACTACATCGAACCATCAAGCTTTATCGCCGCGCATCGCAAGCTTTTTGTGCCGCACCATGAAGCGACGTTGATTGTAGTGGATCAAGCCAGCTACAAAATGCGCCTCTACAAGCAATCCAAATTCATGAGCGAACACGACGTCAGTTTTGGGCAGGCCAAAGGACAAAAGCGCGTGCAGGGCGACAACAAAACTCCCAAAGGTATGTACTTTGTGACCAACAAACATCGCGGTCAATTTGATGGCGCGTATGGCGGCTATTACGGCGGGCATTGGATCAAAGTAAATTACCCAAATCCGTATGATGCGGCGCGCGGGCAAGCCGAACGAATCGTCAGCCGCGAACAAGCCGCCAAAATCAAGGTGAACTGGCTCAATCGCGCGCCAACCCTTGAAAACACCAGGCTCGGCGGCGGCATCGGTTTTCACGGCTGGATCAAAGAATGGGACAATGACGGACCGAGACATTTATCGTGGGGCTGCGTGGTAATGCACATCTTTGACATCACGAAGCTGTACGATCACATTCCGCCTGGAACTATGGTCGTGATTTTTTGAAGCGATGTGATATGTCTTTTTAGAGTTTATGCGGGGCAACAAGCGTTCCCGATTGAATCGCAAAGTTACGGACGCAATGGTCAGCTTTTTTCAAAAACGACTTACTCCGACTATGAATTGAATTCACGTGGCGATTGGACGAAACGGAAAGTAACCTCTGAATCAGAGAGAATGCCCAAAAGCGAGTCGTTGGATTTACGCAATATCGAGTACTTCAAATAACCGCGACGTTCAGGGCTGGCGAAGTATTCGATTTAGTGCCTCAAGATGTGGGCCAGCAGCATTCGCATCGGTGACTTTCTGATAAACTGCCGCCACAATATCCGAGAACAGGACCTGCATTTCACGCTCAACTTCACTGGTCGGAAAGAGTCTGCCGTTCAGTTGCACCTTGCTCATATCAATCGTCAAGCCCAGTGTTTTCGCGTTGATAGCGGAGAGATGAAAATACATTGCGCCAACGAAACCGCGTGCGCCCGTCGCTTCGGTCGGAGGCAAGTCGGGCGAGGATTCAATTGGTCGAGACGCAATTTGGCTGGGGCTGGTACCGAGTCCACCTTGGGTTGACACAAGTGTAGCGGTCACATTTTCGACCTTCCGCGTGCCAATGTTGAAGGTGCCGCTCAATTGCAATTTGTTGTTCACGAGCTTGGCTGATTTGGGGGCAAACGTAAATTTGTGTAACGCAGTTGCGGTTTCAAATTCACCCGAAAATGCTTTGTTGCGTTGCAGCGCAAAGATAGAATAGAGCTTCTTCGCAGGCTTTGGGCCAGGGGCAGTGATTGCTGATGGTTGTTTATTGTCTTGCACGAACATTGCTGTCTCCAATATCAAATCTCAGATTTCCGATCTCAAATCCCTACAAATTCCCGCGCTTCATTTCATCTGCGATGTAATCGCAGGCTCGCATCGTCAACGCCATAATCGTGATTGTCGGATTTTGATTCGCGGCTCCGACAAATGCTGCGCCGTCTGTCACAAAAACGTTTTTCACATCGTGGCACTGATTCCATTTGTTCAGTACGGATGTCTTTTTGTCATTGCCCATCCGCGCCGTACCGAGTTCGTGAATAATGCGTCCCGGCGCGGTCATTTGACCGCCTACCGAGATGACTTCTGCGCCCGATGCTTTGAGCGTTTCTTCAATGCAACCCGTCGCATCCTTCGCCATTTCGCGCTCGTTGTCGGAATGCTGAATGTGAATTTTCAAAACGGGAACGCCCCAGGCATCTACTGTCCCGCCAGGATCAATTTCGCAGAAATTCTCAAACCGCGACAGCATATTCGCTCGCGTAGTCATAAAGACCGGAGTCGTATACCAGCGGCGCACAGTCTCCTTGAACTCTTTGCCAAAACCAGGAAATCTTCCCGCGCCCGGCGACAAACGCGCGCCCGCACTACATTCAAAGCCGTAGCCGCGCAGAAATTTCGGATGCTTCGTTTTGGCATCGAGGTTGCGAAAACGCGGAACGAAGACACCGGATGATTTCCCATCGTCATTTTGTGCTTCTTTGCCCGCCAAGGTGTGATACACGCCCATTCCACTGATGCCGCCGAAATGGTCTACGAGGTAATGCCCCAACACGCCGGATGAATTGCCAAGGCCGTTGGGATGTTGGCGCGATTTGGAATTCAACAACAGGCGCGTAGATTCCAGCGTCGAACCCGCAACAATAACCACTTTGCCGGTGAATTCCAGTTCCTGATAGGTCACGCGATCTACGACCGAAACGCCTTTGGCATTGCCGGTGTTTGGATCAACAATGATGTGGCGCACAATTGAATTTGGACGCAGTGTCATTTTGCCAGTCGCAGCAGCGAGAGGCAGAGTCGAGGAAACTGAATTGAACATCGCACCAACGTCGCAACCGTTGCCGCAATGACCGCAATAATGACAGGCGGCGCGACCAGCTTTCTTTTGTGCGGCGGTCGGCGCGGTCAGCATTGAGACGCGTGATTGAATTGCCGGACGACCCAGTTTTTCTGAGCCTTTTTTGAGCAATTGCTCACCACAGGTCAGCGCCATCGCAGGTTGATATTTGCCGTTGGGCTGATACCAGAGATTGTCCTGATTGCCGCTCACGCCGACGAACTCTTCGACCTTGTCGTAATATGGTTCGATTTCTTTATAGTCAATTGGCCAATCCACATCGAAGCCATCGTGCGTAGCAGCCTTAAAATCCAGATCAGACAGACGCCACGACAAGCGTCCCCAATGGAGTGTCTTTCCGCCGACGATGCGCGCGCGCACCCACAAAAAGGGCTTGCCGGGGTCGGTTGTATAGGGATGCTCAGAATCTTTAACGTAGAAATGACGACTGAAATGCCCCGCCGTGTCTTCCATCCACTGATCGGTTTGCTTCCAGCCCGGTTTGCCATAACCGCGATACAAGTCTTCGTACGGCCATGTGTGCATTGAGAAATCGCGGGAGGGATTGACGGGAGGACCAGCCTCAAGGACTAAAACCTCAAGGCCTTTTTCGGTTAATTCTTTGGCGGCCATTCCGCCGGACGCGCCCGATCCAATGATGATTGCGTCGTAAATTTTTCTGGTACGAGTGGTTTGACCTTGAAACACAGTTGCCTCCGAAATTGCGGTAACGTTGCTCTTTGGTAAATATAAAATCGAGGTGAAGAACGCAGGCAAACTAGCATAAGGCCAAACCCCGATCAAGGGAGGTTTATGAGGAGATTGATTAACTTTATAAACCAGACGCCCGCTTGCGAGACACTAGCGGAGAAATGTATGATGCAACCGTCCAGCGATGTGCGAGAATCTAATGCACCGCGTTTTCTGAGGAGACAAAACGCGCTGAACCCTGAAATGAAAAAACCGATCAGAGTCGAAATCAACGGGCGCAATTCTTACTGGCAAAATGCCGTAAAAGTCGAATGGGAACATCTATATCCTGAGCGCAAATGGATTGAACGAGGCGACCGAATCTATGTGATCGAGGCTGATTGGCTGGCTGATTTGCAACGCGTGGCAAATCAATGTTTTGCAACCGCTGTCATTGCGCCTGAAGATGTAGGCAAACGAACACTGTTTCGCAACCTGTTCCGAAGCGCAGATGATGACGATTAATTCATAATCTTAACTTTCCAATCCTTGAAGGAGGAACCAGAAATGACCAAACGTATCAAATTCGTCGCTGCACTGGCTGTCATCGGCCTGTTTCTGGCGACCGCATTTCGGACCGAAGCCTATCCGCCTTTCGTCCGCAAGTCTGAAAAATTCGGAGCAAAAGATTGCTTGTTCTGCCACACTGAGCCACAAGGCGGCGAAGGCTGGAATGATCGTGGCAAGTGGCTGATGGTGGAAAAAGACAAGCGCAAAGCTGATTCGATTGATGTCGAATGGTTAGCCGAGTACAAACCGGTAGATGCCACCGCAACGGGCGAAAAGAAGGAAGGCGAAGGCGAAAAGAAACCTGAAGGCGAGAAGAAACCCGACGAGGAGAAAAAGTCTGAAGGTGAACATAAAGATCACGCCACTTCCGACAAAGATAAAGACAAGGACAAGGACAAGGACAAAACCAAGAAGAAAAACAACGGAAGCAATTAAGTCAGGCGAGGCTGGAACCCCTTTTCCAGCCCTTTGATTTCTTATTGGCTTTTTATTGGGAGAGAGAATGTCGAAACTATCTATCCGGGACGTTGAACTTACTGGAAAACGCGTATTCATTCGCGTGGATTTCAATGTCCCGCTCGAAGGCGGCCAAGTAACCGATGACACCCGCATCACTGCCGCGCTTCCAACCATTCAATTCGCTGTGGATAAAGGCGCAAAGGTCATTTTGGCTTCACATTTGGGCCGCCCGAAAGGCGAGCGCAATCTAAAATATTCACTCAAACCTGCTGCTGAGCGTTTGTCACAATTGCTTAACTGCACCGTGCCGCTCGCCAGTGACTGCGTCGGCGAGACCGCCGAAACTGCGGTTGCCAGCCTGAATCCTGGCGAAGTCCTGCTGTTGGAAAACCTTCGTTTCCACAAAGAAGAAGAAGGAAATGATCCAGCGTTTGCCGCCAGTTTAGCAAAGCTTTGTGATGTCTATGTGAACGACGCATTCGGAACAGCGCATCGCGCACACGCTTCCACCGAAGGAATCACCAAACACGTCGCGCAGTCTGCCGCTGGTTTCTTAATGGAAAAAGAATTGAAGTATTTGTACGGCGCGCTGGAAACCCCACAACGACCATTTGTCGTAATTCTTGGCGGTGCCAAAGTGTCCGACAAAATCCAGGTTATCGAAAACCTCTTGAAATCAGCGGATGCAGTGTTGATCGGTGGCGCAATGGCCTACACATTTTTCCTCTCGCGGGGCCTGGGCGTTGGCAAATCTTTAGTTGAACCTGACAAAACCGATTTGGCTAAACAACTCGAAGTTGCCGCGAAAGAAAAGGGCGTGAACCTGCGATTGCCTTCTGACCACGTTATCGCAGCCAACCCCAATGACGGAGCAAACGCCCAAACCGTTGGTATTGATGCTACGCCTGCGGACGCTATGGGACTCGACATTGGTGCAGCGACGCAAGCCGAATATGCCGGAATTATCAGTTCCGCCAAAACGGTGATCTGGAACGGTCCGATGGGGCTGTTTGAAAAAGAGCCGTTTGACCAAGGCACACGGGCTATTGCGCACGCAGTCGCAAATGCCACGGCCGCCAATGATGCGATCTCGATCATTGGCGGGGGCGACAGCGTGGCGGCAATTCATGAAGTGGGATTAGCCGATCAGGTATCGCATATTTCGACCGGCGGAGGCGCAACATTGGAACTTCTGGCAGGGGACATTTTACCGGGCGTCGCAGCCCTTTCCGAAAAATAAATCAAAGAGCAGATAGAAATCGCGCTTTGATTTTTCTCTGGTTTGTTCACCCTGATTGAGACTTTCTTGAGTTCACGAAGTTATCGGAAAGGATCAAAACAAACTATGAAATGCACATCTTGTTCTTTGTTAATCTGGCTGAGCATTTGTTCTGCCATCACCATCGCGCAGCCACGTCCGACGTTAACAACGGAAGACGTCATCAAATGGCGTACGGCTAATCCTCAGCGGGCCGATCATTTCATTGTCCCAAAGCAGGAATCGTCGCCGTCAGCTCAGTCTTCGCCCGAACAGCAGGACGCACGTTTTCTGGCGGCAGAAAAAGACTGGAACGCGCGATTGCAACAGGCCAAAGTACGCGTACGGGATTTTGAGCGACGAGCTAGTGAATCAGAACTTGCGGCATCACAATCACGCAATGCCGTCTTTCATAATGATGCCAATACCTTGAATGCGAACAACGCTCGTGTCGTGGAACTACAGCAACTTGCCAGAACGTATCGAAACGAAGCGCAACTGGCGCAGGCCACACTCAATCGGTTGTTGGATGAAGGCCGGGACTATGGATTTCAATTAACCTACATCGCTCCGCGCCTGAAAAATGGTGAACCGAACCTGGATTATTACCGCACCCAGTTTCTTGAACTACAGGCCGAGCTACAGGCGGAACAGATTCGAGTGGAAGCGTTGCAACTTCGTACGAATCGCGTGCAAACCAGCATTAATTCGAATTTGAATTCGACAGCATATTTCCCAGCCAGACGGCGTGGATTTTTGTTTTACCCAAACAACGGCGCAGCGGATGGCTTCTATCTGAATCGCTTGCGCAATGAGTTAGCGGACACTGGCAGCGATCTCAACGCATCAAGATCGCGCGTTGCCGTTTTGTTGGAGCTTTTGAATCAATTACAAGAAGAAGGTCGGCGAGCAGGTGTGCCGCCGGGAACTTTTCGATAGCATACATAAATTAGGAGAATGAATGAGAAAACCTGTTATCGCAGGAAACTGGAAAATGTTCAAAACGATCAGCGAGTCCGTCAATACGGCTCTCTCATTGAAATCATTGGTAGCAAATGCGAACCATTGTGAGGTTATCATCGCCCCGGTTTTTACCTCCCTCAAAGCTGTGGCAGATCGAGTTGAAGGCTCTAATATTCAAGTGGCAGCTCAAGATGTCTCCGATCAGTTAAAGTACGGTGCGCATACGGGTGAAATCAGTGCGGAGATGCTCAAGGATGCTGGCTGCTCACACGTTATTATCGGCCACTCTGAACGTCGTTCGCTTTATGGCGACATAGACGAATTCATCAATCGTAAACTCCGCGCTGCGCTTCAATTTGGATTGACTCCGATTTTGTGTTGCGGTGAAACATTAGGCGAGCGCGATGCTGGCAATGCGGAGCAAGTCGTCAATAATCAATTAACTGCCGATTTGAATGGCTTTGCTGATGAGGATGTCGCCAAGTTGATTATTGCCTATGAACCAGTTTGGGCAATTGGAACAGGGCGCACGGCAACACCCGATCAAGCCCAGCAAATGCATGGTTATATCCGGGGATGGTTGACAGACAAGTTTGGAACGTCTGTTAGTCAGGGGTTACGAATCCTCTACGGCGGCAGCGTCAAACCAGATAATATTGCTGAATTAATGCGGGCAGAAGATATTGATGGCGCATTGGTAGGCGGCGCAAGTCTGGAGGCGGAGAGCTTTGCCAAAATCGTCAATTACAATGAATAACATCGGCAGACTTATAACTTGCGCGCACAATAAGCCGTAAGCTATCATTTCTTTGGTTTTGATTGAAAACTTGAAGCTGTCATTTCAAACGATAGCTTTTCTTATTTACAGGAGTACAACGCATGTCTATCCGCACTAAGCTGACGCTGGTCATCGTTTCAGGCTTGATTGCCTTCTATGCAATTGTTGGCGGAATGATGTCGGGGTGGTCATTCGGGCGCGTCATTGCTAACCCAGGACCGTACCCTCAACTTAAAATATTTGAAGAAGTTGTCAGACATATCGTCAACGATTACGTTGAGAAACCAGACCTCAACAAAGTGCGCGTTGGTGCATTACGCGGCTTAGCAGATGGATTGGACCCCTACAGCGCCTATTTAGTACCGCAGCAATTGAAGGAATACCAGGCAAACAGAGGACATTATCCTGATATGACCGGATTGGTTCTGGGATCAGTACAAAGATATGCGTACGTCATTTCGGTTCTCCCGAACTCTCCGGCAGCACAAGCAGGACTTCAGGCACGCGATTTCATTGAATATATTGATGGACATGCAACCCCGGACATGGATTTGATCGATGCCTATGCAATGCTTTCCGGGCAAGCAGGAACATCAGTAGAACTCACTTATCTGCGACGTGGCAGCCGCGTCAGTGAAAAAGTAAAACTGACACGCGCGCAGGTTTCACAACCCAAGCCCGAGTTGCAGCTAATGGACCAGCAAATAGGCTACATAAAAATCCCTTCCCTGCAGGGGCAGGCAGAAACTGTTCAGACAGTAATTAAGGACGCCATCAAACGAGGAGCGGGAAAAATTATCCTGGATCTTCGTGGCTCAGCGGGTGAGGATTTGCAAACCGGCATAACAGTTGCGAATTATTTTCTCAAAACCGGCACGATTGTTAAGGTCATTGGTCGGAAAGAAAAACTGTTGAATAGCTATGAGGCCAAACCGGAGTTGGCAATCACCGATTTACCGCTGGTCGTCATCACTGATGCAACAACAGCCGGGGCAGCAGAAATTGTGGCGGCAGCGATTCTCGACAACAAGCGTGGTGATGTGGTTGGGGAGAGAACCTTTGGAGTTGGAACGCAACAACAAATATTTCCGCTGGATGATGGTTCCGCAATGCTACTAACGACGTCGCGTTATGCCGCACCAAGTGGACGATTCTTCTTCCCAGATGGAGTTCTTCCCAGTGTCGAAGTCAAGCGCCAGGATTTGGCGGCAGCTTCAATCCCTGACGATGCAGACAACGAACCGAGTCCTTCTCCGGCCACAACACCAGCCGGGGTACCTAATAAAAACTCGACTCCGACTCCAACTCCTGCCCCGACCAGCAAACCGACAGAAGATACGCTTCTAAAAAAAGCCATAGAAGTCGCCAAATCCAAAAAGAAATCCGCTTAATAATTGAAGTAGATTTCTTTCATCAAAAAGCAGGTCATTGATAGCCTTTGCGCTTACGATGGTCTGCTTTTTGATTTCATAAAGACAATCTTCACTAACATAAAAACCTACTCGCCAAGGTTTAAATATTTTTAATTGACAGGCATTTATCCTGATGCTATAACCGCCCTAGTCGCACTGTTGAACAACATTATCTTCAATAATTTTTCGAGGAGGCAATATGAACAGGGGGCACCTTATTTCCAGGGTGGCAAAAAAAGCCAAGGTGACGAAGGTGGCTGCGGATCAAATGCTGGACGTTGTATTTGCGGAGATGGCCGAAGCACTGAAGCGGGGTGAAAAGGTCGTTATCAAGGACTTAATGACTCTTTCCGTGAGCGTTCGACAATCAAGAAATGGGCGTAATCCTCAAACGGGCGAGCCTATTACGATTGAGGAAAAGAAAGCAATTCGAGCGAAGGCCGGAAAAAAACTGGAGACTATGCTGAATCGTAGACGATTTGAAGAAGTGCTTCGCGAAGGGATTGATAGGCCTGATAGAAAGAAATCAAGCTAATCGCTTTTCTCAAGAAGATTAAAAAAGGCTGTGAGATTTACGTCTCACAGCCTTTTCCATTAGAGAGGGATATTGCCGTGTTTGCGAGGCGGGTTGGCGTCTCGCTTATTCTCCAACAATTTGAGCGCACGAATTAATTTTCGTCTGGTTAATCGAGGCTCAATCACTTCGTCAATGTATCCACGCTCAGCGGCAACATACGGAGATGCAAACTTATCTCGAAATTCTTCCACTTTAGCCTTACGCGCTTCAATGGGATTATCGGCTCCGGCCAATTCTTTCCGGTATAAAATCTCAACAGCCCCCTCCGCTCCCATAACCGCAATTTCAGCCGTTGGATATGCAAAGTTAATATCTGTGCGAATGTGTTTCGATCCCATCACGCAATAAGCTCCACCATACGCTTTGCGTGTTACTACTGTAATTTTCGGGACAGTGGCTTCGGCAAAGGCATATAGCAATTTTGCTCCATGTCGAATAATCCCACCATATTCCTGATTCACTCCTGGCAGGAATCCAGGAACATCTTCAAAGGTAATGATGGGGATGTTGAAGCAATCGCAAAATCGCACAAATCGCGCGCCTTTGACACTTGCATCAATATCCAGAACGCCCGCCAAATATGCGGGTTGATTCGCCACTATGCCGACAGGTTGTCCATTCAGACGCGCAAAGCCAATTACAAGGTTTCGCGCAAAATGTTCTTGAATCTCAAAAAAGTAATTGTGGTCTACAACCGTATTGATGATTTTACGAATATCGTAGGGCTGATTCGATTCTGCCGGAACAATTGAATTCAACTTGTCGTCGCTTCGATCAATCGGATCGTCACAGGCAATCCGTGGTGGATCATCCAAGTTGTTAGAGGGAATGAATGACAACAGTTCACGGATCGTTTGCAAACAATGCTCTTCACTTTCGACGGCAAAATGCGCGACACCACTGGTCTGGTTATGTGTCATCGCCCCGCCAAGCTGCTCTTTTGTGACTTCTTCGTGTGTTACGGTCTTGATGACATCAGGGCCGGTAATAAACATATAACTCGTGTTCTTCACCATCACGGTAAAGTCAGTTATTGCCGGAGAGTATACCGCACCGCCCGCACACGGTCCCATAATCGCCGAGATTTGTGGGACTACCCCCGACGACAAAACATTCCGTAAAAATATATCGGCGTAACCGCCAAGCGATGCGACACCTTCCTGAATGCGCGCACCGCCGGAGTCGTTCAACCCAATCACTGGCGCACCAACTTTCAAGGCCAAATCCATGAGTTTGACAACTTTTTGGGCGTTTGTTTCTGAGAGCGAGCCTCCAAAAACTGTAAAGTCTTGCGCAAATACAAAGACTTCTCGCCCATCAATCAATCCATGTCCAGTGACAAATCCATCGCCGGGGTATTGTTGTGACTCTATTCCAAAATCAGTGCAACGATGCGTCTTGAGTTTGTCGAATTCTTCAAACGTTCCTTCATCAAGTAAAAAATTGATGCGCTCGCGCGCAGTCATTTTGCCTTCACTGTGCTGGCGATCAATGCGCGCTGGCCCACCACTCGCTTCCGCAGCCACATTTTTCTCCTGAAGGAGATGTAATTTATCTTCGATCATGATTGGGTATCTTCCTGAAATTGATTTGTATGAGACGAGATCATACTAGGACAAGCGAAGACAGGCAACCGGGGTCGTCACAGTCCCGTCTCTCCACTGTCTTTGCGCAACCACTTTGACAGGCTATAATGACTACCGTCATGTCAGAGGATTATTTTTACGCTCCAAAGCAAAACCCCAAATTTCGCAGGAACCAGGAACCAATGAACAGACTTGTTACGATTATCGAAGGATTCTTACAGCGATCAACTTTATTGACGCTGATCGTGTTGTCATTGATCGCTGGCACGTTGACCGGGTTAATCTTCACTTATCAGGTAGGGTTTACCACGTACGCCGCTGAAGTCGAATCGCTATCGGAATACCAGCCGGGTGAAATCACAAAGGTTTATGCCGATGATGGCAAAACGATCATTGGCGAACTTGCGCTGGAACGGCGTGTTCCACTCACCTACGATCAAATTCCTGAAAAGATGAAACAGGCCATTTTGGCGATTGAGGATACGCGGTTTCAGGATCACATAGGGGTGGATTTCTGGCGGTTGGGCGGGGCCATTTTGAAAAATATCCTGACATTTAGTCGCAAGGAAGGCGCGTCAACGCTCACTCAACAGGTCTCACGTATGCTGTACTTAAAAACAGAAAAGACCTGGACACGCAAGTTCCGCGAACTTATTTATAC
>JAEUQN010000149.1 GCA_016789725.1 Blastocatellia bacterium
AACAATTTGTTTGCCCAACTGTCAGCCAAACTGTTTGGAATTTACGCGGATTCGTGTACATTCGTGGTCAAAATTTCAGGAGGCTTCACTTTCGTATGATCTGTACATCTTGTGGTGTGAATAATCGGGATGACGCGCAGTTTTGCCGGGGCTGCGGCACGGCGTTGGGCAATCCTTTTCAAACTCCGACTCCGACACAAAATCCCAACGTGCCGCCAGTGCCACCACCAACTGCTACTCCCAGTTATCCCGGTTATCAAAGTCAGTTTCCGCAACCTCCAACGTATGCGGGCGGAGGCGGGTATCAAGCGCCGTTGCCTGCGGGTCCGAGCGGTAAAGCTATTGCCTCAATGATTCTAAGCATTATTTCGATTTTTACCTGCGGCCCACTGCTGAGCATTCCGGGCATGATTATTGGTAAATTGGAAATGAATGACATTGCTGCCGGACGCGCTCCTGCCGCAGGATTAGGCTATGCCAAAGCGGGCTTTTGGATTGGTGTTGTTGTGACCGCACTTTCTTGCTTGGTCGGCATTTTGTACGCCGTGCTGATTATGCTCGGCATTGCGGGAGGCGCATTACAATCGTGATGGAAGTTTCATCAAGTACCAATCAGTCGCTGGAATCGCCGGATGCCTATTCATCGCGCGACCGCGTGCAATACGTCGCATTGTCGTGCGTGTCAGGCATCGTGTTGACGGTGGCGCGTGTCGTCTCACCTTCGCCCAACGGCCTCGGCACGCATCAGCAACTGGGCTTGCCGCCGTGTTTTTTTCACAAGCTGACAGGTATTCCATGTCCGACCTGCGGAATGACGACCAGCTTTGCGCACACGGTTCGACTCCAGTTTTACGAAGCATTTATGACGCAACCCTTTGGGATGTTGACATGTGTGCTGATGGCATTGCTGATTCCGGTGTCGTTCGTGCTGATGCGGCGGCGCGTGTCGTGGATGAAGCTGCTGACGGCACGCGGATCAAATGCCGTAATGTACGGAACATTGACATTGTTTGCCCTTGCCTGGGTCTACAAAATCTGGGCAACACGTTGACCAGAAGCATGAAAAACCAAATGGCCCCATCTCATTTATCACTCTGTCGCCCCCTCGCCCTGTCACTGTGTCTCTTCTTCTTTCTGCTAACAACTATGCCAACCCAAGCTCAAGACGACGCGCTGAAATCGCGCGCCGAACGCTCCAACTACGAGGAAACCAGCCGCTACGATGACGTGATGAACTTCATCGCGGAACTGAAAAAACGCACCAAAGTGTTACGCACCGAATCGTTCGGCAAAACTGAAGAAGGCCGCGACATGCCGCTGATGATTATGGCGAATCCGCCCGTCGCTTCGCCGAAAGCGGCGCATGCTTCCGGCAAAGCGGTCGTGTTCGTCCAGGCTAATATTCATGCGGGTGAAGTCGAAGGCAAAGAAGCAATGATGCACATCGCGCGCCGCCTTGCGCTCGGCGATTTGCAGTCTCTGCTCGACAAAGTTGTCGTGCTGATCGCGCCGATTTACAACGCGGACGGCAACGAAAAAATCAGCGTCAACAATCGCACGGCGCAATACGGCCCCATCGGCGGCGTCGGTACGCGCGAGAATGCGAAACGCCTCGACCTGAACCGCGATTACATGAAAATGGAAGCGCCCGAAGCCCGCGCGTTGGTTGGCCTCTTCAATCGCTGGAACCCGCATCTGATCGTAGATTTGCACACGACGAACGGTTCATATCACGGCTATCATTTGACCTACGCGCCGATGCTGAACCCCAATGCCGACGCGCGCCTGATTGCATTCCAGCGCGACAAAATGCTGCCTGCGATCACGGATGCGATGCTGAAAACGCACAAGTTTCGCACCTATTACTACGGCAATTTCACGACGAAAGACGCGCTGAATTACGAAGTCGAAAACTTCACACAAAAGCAGGAAGGCAAAGAAAAAATCTGGCGCACGTTTGATCATCGCCCGCGCTTCGGCAATAACTACGCGGGTCTGCGCAATCGCCTGACGATTTTGTCCGAAGCCTACAGCTACCTCGATTTTCGTGCGCGCGTCGCCGTGACCGAAGCCTTTGTCGAAGAGATTTTCAAATACTCCGCGCGCTACGCCAAAACGATCATCGCAATGCTCAAGCGCGTAGACGCCGACACCGTCAAGCGCAAGCACGCCGAACTCGGCGTCGAATTTGACATCAAAGCACTCGACCAGCCCGTAGACATTCTGGTCGGCGAAGTCGAAAAGAAAAAGCATCCGACCAGCGGCAAAATGATGACCGCAATGATCGAAGACAAGTTCACGCCAACGAAGATGCTGGATTACGGCCTGTTCGCCGCCAAGCGCAAAACCGCGTTGCCGCGCGCGTATCTCTTCCGCAACGAACCCGGCACACAAACGATCCTCGACAAACTCAAAGCGCACGGCATCGCCATGCAGGAGCTAACCAAGCCCGCCAAAATCGAAGTCGAAAGCTTCGTGCTCGACAAAGTCACCAAAGCCACGCGCGAATTTCAAGGCCACCGCGCCATCACATTGAAAGGTCACACGCAAATCGAAACCATCGAATTGCCCGCTGGCACAATCGTCATCCCGACCGCGCAGCCGTTAGCGAAACTCGTGCATTACCTGCTCGAAGCCGAAAGCGATGACGGCCTGGTCGCGTGGAATTTTCTGGATGCGTATTTGGAAAATGGTAAGACGTATCCGATTTACAAGGTGATGAAAGATGTGAAGTTAGCGAGCAGACTATTTAGCGCAAGGTAAAGATTTTGCTTGTGAGTGTTCTCTGCGCTCAATTCTCCATTCTCAACCCGATGGCAAAAGCATAAAGAAATGCCCAACTGAGGCAAATATGAAGTCAGAGAAAGACCGAGTACAGAAAGCTTATTTCCAATTACAGGTAATGTTTGCTCTGGCGGTCTTTCTTATCCTTCTTGTGGTAATCCTGTACTTCATTAATTTTGGATTGACTGGCAATTTTCATGAAGACCAAGGAGTCTGGGGGCAATTTGGTGACTATTTGGGCGGAACCCTAAATCCGATAATCGCTTTATTCGCTTTATGGGGAATTATTCAAACAATCAGGCTACAAGGCGAAGATTTAAAAATTTCGGCTGAGGCACTTGCTGAAAGCAGCAAATCGCTTGCTGAACAAGTCAGTCACTTAACTCAAGAGAAAGAGCTTAATGATTTGAGGCAAGCAATTGAGCATACTGAAAGTGAGATAGATATTTTGCTTGATCAAACCTTGACTGTTGTTCTTAGTGGAGGAACCAAATCTGTTGGTTCTGGCACGGAAAAAAAGACAAAACTGCGTGAGATTATTGAAACCAAGGTAAATCTTCTCGCCCGGAAAGGGGCGGAGATCAAATATGATGAAGGTGAACTAAACAACTCAAGTTTTGAATGGAAAATCGTACAGGAAGTAATTCAGCTTTCGATTCGGTTTGATCGGCTAGCAAAGTTATTGAGCCAGTATGAGGTGGCCGCAGGTTATAGCTATTTCGTTTCTTCTGTAAAATCCAAGTACAACGTTATTGTCTCAATATTGTTCGAGAGACAATACCTGCCATACATAGGCGCTTATTTATTGAGAATTGGTGAATTGCCCGACGTTGTTTACGACTCTACAGAACCAATGAAATTTTACAAATCTCATTAGGCGATAAATTAAGAGACATCTAACGAGACAATGTCGTCTACATCGAATCCTGATACTCGCCAAACACGCATCGCATCGCATCGGCAATCTCGCCGAGCGTCGCATACGATTCGACGGCGGCAATAATTCTGGGCATCAAATTCTCGCCGGACTTCGCAGCACTCTCCACGTCTGCCAATGTCTTCATCGCCGCATCAGCATCGCGTTCGGCGCGCACTTTCTGCACACGAAGCCGTTGCGATTCTTCGGTCGCAGGATCAATTTTCAAAGTCGGAATCGGCGTATCTTCGGCAACCTGAAACTTGTTCACGCCGACGACGATTTCGGTTTGGGCTTCGACAGCTTTTTGGTAATCGTAGGCGGCGCGTTCGATTTCGCGTTGCACGTAACCGGCTTCAATCGCAGCGAGCATTCCGCCCATCTCGTCAATCTTGGTGATGTATTCGACAGCGCGGCGTTCGATTTCGTTCGTCAAATATTCAATCGCGTACGAACCGCCGAGCGCGTCCACGATGTCGGCGACGCCGGATTCGTGGGCGATGACTTGTTGTGTGCGCAGCGCGATTCTCGCCGCATCTTCCGTAGGCAAACTTAAAGCCTCGTCGCGTCCGTTGGTGTGCAGACTTTGCGTTCCGCCGAGCACTGCGGCTAAGGCTTGCAGCGTTGTGCGAATGACGTTGACTTCGGGTTGTTGCGCGGTGAGCGTGGAGCCTGCGGTTTGTGTGTGGAAGCGCAGCATCTGCGACTTCGGATCGCGCGCGCCGAAGCGGTCTTTCATAATCTTCGCCCACAACCGGCGCGCCGCGCGGAACTTGGCGACCTCTTCCAAAAAGTTGTTGTGCGAATTGAAAAAGAACGCGAGGCGAGGCGCGAACTTATCAACGGCTAATCCGGCATCAATTGCCGCTTGCACATAACAAATCCCGTCCGCGAGCGTGAACGCGACTTCTTGTACGGCGGTCGAACCAGCTTCGCGGATGTGATAGCCCGAAATCGAAATCGTGTTCCAGTTCGGCACCTCAGCCGCGCAATAGGCGAAGATGTCGGTGATGATGCGCAAACTCGGCTTCGGCGGATAAATGTAGGTGCCGCGCGCGATGTATTCTTTCAGGATGTCGTTTTGAATCGTACCGTTCAGTTTGGCGGGCGCGACGCCTTGTTTTTTGCCGACGGCGATGTAGAGCGCAAGCAATATTGACGCTGTCGCGTTGATCGTCATCGAAGTCGAAACTTTGTCGAGCGGAATGCCGTCGAATAACTGCTCCATATCCGCGAGCGAATCAATCGCGACGCCGACTTTGCCGACTTCACCGAGTGCCATTCCGTGATCGCTGTCGTAACCAATTTGCGTCGGCAGATCGAATGCGACGGATAGTCCGGTTGTGCCTTGCGACAACAAGTATTTGTAGCGTTCGTTCGATTCCTTCGCCGTCGAAAAGCCCGCGTATTGCCGCATCGTCCACAGGCGCGAACGATACATTGTTTCGTACACACCGCGCGTGAACGGATATTGGCCGGGCGTGCCGAGTTCGCTGTTGGTGCTGTCGGCGGCGGTGAATTCATTTTTTAGTTCAATGTCGGATGAAGTCGTGAATTTTTCTTTGCGATTGCTCATAAAGATTCCCTTTTGGATTGCGCCCGGATTCTAGCACGCAGTCTGTAATGCGGCTATAATCGCGCCTGCGATGGATAAGTACCTGGAGAAATTAGTGAATGAACTGGCGCAGGCGATCAATGACGCAGCCCAAAACTCGGATGAGGTGAATGCCATCATGGATCAGATTCATGCGCTCGGCAGCGAAGTGCGACTTTCTGTCGAAGTGACGATTGCGGTGCAGGAAGCGCCCGCGCCGCCGCCCACACGCAATATTTCCATTGAAGATCGGCTCAAGGAAATCAGCTCTGATGACCGCAAGTTTTTGCGCAGTTTGAATATCAAATTCGATCACGACGAGTAACCTTTTATGCCCCAATCCAACCGTAACTTCGCTTTCGCTCTTCTTGTTTGTTTGGTCTTTTTTTCTGCCTGTACAGACGCGCAACGCTGGCTGAATGACAAGGCCGATTCAAAAGCGAAGCCGACACCGCGAGCAGGCGATCCCAGCATCGCGCTGAAAACCTCGCCCGCTGTTTCTCAAAGCCCGAAAGCCTCGCCTGCCTCCACCGCTGTTTTTTCCGGCGATCTCGCGGGCAAAACAGGGAAGCGATTGTTCTATCAATTGCTGGAGAAAAACAATAAGAAGCCGATCAAGTTGGACGTGTTGTTGTCAGACGAACAGCTTGAGCAATTGCACGACATAGACAAAGGCAAAAAGTGGTATTTCGATTTGGCGTATCCCGGCGAAGACGGCTACAACACGGGCGGCGAATTATTGGTTGACGTCTCGCAAGGCAAGGGCGATTTGAAGCTGAATGGAAATCATCTGACCGGCAGCATCGTCGTGACGACTTGGACCGGACCGAAGCAGGGTTTGATGAGTATCGCCGCAAAACCTGTGATTGACGATCCACCAAATACCCGAAAAGACGAGGCAAAACCTACTCCATCCGCGCAAGTTGATGGGAAGAAAAAGCAAAGTGCTGCGAATAATCCGCCCATCTAACACGGAAAAAAAGCAGCCCTGAGACGATTAATTCTGACGTCCTTAGAATTACGGTTAACTCACTCACTACAACGATAAAACATACAGGAATCCTCCTATGACCATTAATGCTGTCTGGATTTTAATTATCGTGTTGGCGATTTACGCCATTGCCTATCGCTATTACAGCGCCTTTATCGCCGCGAAAGTATTGGCGCTGAATGATGCGCGCGTGACGCCCGCGCATCGGCTGAATGACGGCAAAGATTTCACGCCGACGAACAAATATGTGCTGTGGGGGCATCACTTCGCCGCCATCAGTGGCCCCGGCCCGTTGATTGGCCCAGTGCTCGCGGCGCAGTTCGGCTTTCTGCCCGGTTTGTTGTGGATGGTGATTGGCGTTGTGCTCGCCGGGGCAGTGCATGATTTTGTGATTCTGGCGGCTTCGATTCGGCACGATGGGCAATCGCTGGCCGTGATTGCACGGCGCGAAATTGATCGCGTGACGGGCAGCGTAGCGACGTTTGCGATTTTGCTCATTGTCGTCGTCGCGCTCGCAGGAATTGGTGTTGCGGTCGTCAATGCGCTCAGTGACAGCCCGTGGGGAATGTTCACGATTGCAATGACGATTCCGATTGCGCTGTTGATGGGGATGTACATTTTCAAATGGCGCGGCGGGACGGAACGCGCGATTACTGAAGGCACAATCATCGGCGTCGCACTGCTGATCTTTGCGGTTATCTTTGGCAAAGTCGTGCAGGACTCTTCGTACGCGGAATATTTTCGTTTGAGCCGCAACGGTATCGTCATCGCGTTGGCGATTTATGGCTTCGTCGCTTCGGTGCTGCCCGTGTGGTTGCTGCTGTGTCCGCGCGATTATCTCAGTTCGTACATGAAAATCGGTTCGATAGCGATGTTTGCGCTCGGCATCATTTTGGTGCAGCCGACGTTGCAAATGCCCGCGACGACGATTTTCATCAATGGTGGCGGGCCGATTGTGCCGGGCAAAGTGTTTCCGTTTGTGTTCATCACGATTGCGTGCGGCGCGATTTCGGGCTTTCACGGGCTGGTCAGTTCCGGCACCACGCCGAAGATGATTGACAAGGAAACGCACGCGCGCCCAATTGGCTATGGCGCGATGCTGGCGGAATCCATCGTTGGCGTGATGGCCTTGATTGCGGCGTCTTCGATGTTTCCGCACGACTATTTTCAAATCAACGTACCCGTCGCCAAATTCGCGCAGATCGAAGCATCGCTGCAAGGGATGGGTTTTTCGGCTTCTAATTTGGTTGAGCTAACGAAAGCGGTTGGCGAAGAAACCTTAGCTGGAAGAACCGGCGGCGCGGTCAGTTTAGCCGTCGGAATGGCGCAAATCTTTTCAGGCATTCCGGGGATGAGCGGATTGATGAGTTATTGGTATCACTTCGTGATTATGTTTGAAGCGTTGTTCATTTTGACAACGCTGGATGCAGGTACGCGCGTCGCTCGCTTTTTGATTCAGGAAACGATTGGCTTGGCGTACAAACCGCTCGGCAAAACGGATTCGGTTGCAGGCGCGATTTTAGCCAGCGTGATTGCGGTGTTCGCGTGGGCATACTTCATTTGGACCGGTTCGATTCAAACGATCTGGCCGCTATTTGGAATGGCGAATCAAATGCTCGCGTGCGTGGCGTTATGCGTGGCGACGACGATGCTGATAAATTCCAACAAAGCGAAATATGCGTGGGTCACAGCCGTGCCGATGGCCTTCATCGCGGTGATTGAAATGACCGCCGGGTATCAAAACATTGCGATCAACTATTGGCCGATGACGCAGAATCCGGCGACGAGTTTCAATGGCTATCTGAACACGTTGATTGTTGCGGCGTTGATGACGGGCTTGACGATTGTGATTGTTGGTTCAGCGCGCAAATGGTATCGCGTGCTGGTGAAACAGGAACCGCATTCTTCGCCGATGGCAGAGGCGGCGGTGACGATGTGATTGACCCTGGAAAGCTGTCCACATTGTTCCTTGTCCCTTGTGCATTGTTCATTGGGTGCAGGGAGTAGAGCGTAATCTCTTGCATCCAATAAATAATGGACAAGGGACAGGAGACAATGCCCGTATCACGCGTGCCCTGATCTTCGTTGGTTCGTTTTAGAGCGATCAAATGGCAGCAAACGAGCTTGAGAAACATCTTGACCGCCTGATTGAAATTTTCGGCGAATGGTTTTCGGCAGCATCCTGGCAAGACATTTTGATTGTTGAGGCTGAAATGATAACTGGCGATTTTCAGTATCTGATACCGCGTTCAGCCTTTGTTACGCCCAGTCAATACTCGGCTCGGTTCGCCTGGCTGCTCGCGCAAGGATATAGTTGGATCAATCTTCAAGCGGCTGGAGTCTTTGTTGATACATTGCTGGTCGTCGTGGAGTTACCCAAGGACAAAAGCAATATGCCAACCACGGCGGTCAACTTCTCAGGGCCATACTTGATAAAAGGGAAAGAAAGCTGGAACATTTCTGATATGGTCACAATCATTGATTGACCTTTTGAGGTGCTGTCAGATTTGGCGGAACTGTACCGAAAGCGATTGCGTAAGAAGTGACGCGCGAACTGTCCGTGCCAACAATTTCAAGGAGCCAATATGTTTTGCCCACAATGCGGAAACCAAGCCAACGACGACGTGAAGTTTTGCCGGAAGTGCGGTGCGAATTTGCAAGGTGTGCAGGAAGCAATGACGGGGCGCGGCACAAAAGCCATTGATTGGGACAAAACCTGGGTCAAGGAAATACTGCTCAGTCAGGAAGAGCGCGAACGGCGGCAAGGCATCACGCCCGAAGTCAAACGCATGAACGAAATCAAAGGCGGCGTGATTACGACGGCAGCAGGTTTGGGCGCGATGATTTTCCTATACTTTTTCCTTGGCACGGTGGCTGCCAGCGAAGGCGGCAAAGATGCGCCGATTATTGCAAACATTTGGCTTTGTGGCCTGGTTCCGTTTCTGGTTGGACTGGCGCTGATCTTCAATGGATTATTTGTCAGCAAGCGCATCGTCAAGTTGAAGCAGCAACAACTGGACGAAATGCAAGTAGCAAGGGCACAGACGCTGGCGGCGGGAACAACCAATCAATTGCCCGAAGCTGAAACGCCGTACACACCGAATTACAGCGTGACGGAACGCACGACTTATCATTTACAGCAACCGCCAAATCGTGAGATTCAGTAAGGCTTTCTGACCTCCTCAGCAATCGCTTCTTACAAAATTTGTGCGGTTGAGTATAATCTCCGCTTTCTTTGAGAGTTTAGAGTTCACGCTTCAGCGTGTCTTTGCTATGTGAAGCAACACGCTGAAGCGTGAACTCTGGACGGGTTTAGCAAAGGAGTCTCGTTCGTGAAAGAAGGTTGGGAAGCTGTCATCGGCCTGGAAGTCCACGCGCAATTGTCTACGGAATCGAAAATCTTTTGTGCCTGCTCGACACAGGTGGGCGAAGAGCCAAATAACAATACTTGTCCGGTCTGTTTGGGGTTGCCGGGCGCTTTGCCCGTGCTCAATCAGCACGCGCTCGAATGTGCAGGCAAGGCTGCGCTCGCGCTGAACTTGCGTGTGAATACCGAATCCATTTTTGCGCGCAAGAATTATTTCTATCCTGATTTGCCGAAAGGCTATCAAATTTCACAATTCGACAAACCGTTCAGCGAACACGGTACGGTCGAAATCCTCAGCGCCGAACGTGACGAAGGCGGACGCCCGATTGAATGGAAGCTCAAAAACTTTGGCATCACGCGCGCACACATCGAAGAGGACGCGGGCAAATCTGTTCACGACATCGGCGACGCAAGCAAGTCGTATGTGAACCTGAATCGCGCGGGAACGCCGCTCTTGGAAATCGTCAGCGAACCGGATTTCCGCACCAGTTGGGAAGCCTACGATTACGTCGCGTTTGTGCGCCGCACGTTGCAGGACATTGGCGTGTGCGACGGCAATATGGAAGAGGGCAATTTGCGCTGCGATGCGAACGTGTCGGTGCGGCGACCGGGCGAACCGTTCGGCACACGCACGGAAACCAAAAATATCAACTCGCTGCGCTTCATTCAAAAAGCGATTGATTACGAAATCGCGCGGCAGATTCACGTGCTCGAATCCGGCGGCAAAATCGTGCAGGAAACGCGGCTCTGGAACGAAAAGGAAAACCGCACGTACTCAATGCGCTCCAAAGAAGACGCGCACGATTATCGTTATTTTCCCGAACCGGATTTGCCACCGCTTGAAGTCAGCGCAGCGTGGATCGAAGGCTTACAGAATTCTTTACCTGAGTTGCCAGAGACGCGGCGGCAGCGGTTTGTGAAGGAATACGAACTTTCGCCCGAAGATGCGTTGACTTTGACGGCATCGCGCGCGCTCGCGGATTACTACGAAACGGTCGTGAAGACTTCGGGCAATCACAAAGCGGCGGCGAATTGGGTGCTGTCAGAATTGCTGCGCGAATTGAAGAACGCAGACGTAGACATCACGGCGAGCAAAGCGACCGCCGAGAACTTAGGCGCGCTGATTCGGCTGATTGATAACAACACGATTTCCGGCAAGATTGCCAAAGACGTGTTCGCTGAAATGTGGGCGAATGGCGGTGATCCTGATTCGATCATCAAAGCCAAAGGTTGGGTGCAGATCACCGACACATCGGCAATTGAATCCATCGTAGACGAAATCATCGCCAACAATCCGAAAGAAGTCGAATCGTATAAAGCAGGCAGAGTACAATTGATGGGCTTCTTTGTCGGGCAAGTGATGAAAGCCAGTCGCGGCCAAGCAAATCCGCAGGCTGTGAACGAAATTGTGAAAGCAAAACTCGGATAAATTAACACCTATGACTTTCCTGAAACATTCAATTTTCTCTCTCGTAATTTTGGTTTGCCTTATTGGAGCAGGCTGTGAATCAACCACTGCTCCGCCGTCAAGTTCGACTTCAACGGCGGACAAGTCGGAAGTAAAAACCGCTCCCCCGATTCCGAAGGTACAACCGGGGGAAGAAATTGTCGTGATTGAAACTCGACTTTGGCAAAGTGAAGATTCAACTCTTTCCTGATGTTGCGCCGAAGCACGTCGAAAACTTCAAGAAGCGCATCAGTGAAGGCTTTTACAACGGCCTCGCATTTCATCGCGCCGTGCCGAATTTGATTGTGCAGGGCGGCGATCCGAATACGAAGGACAAGGATCGAAGTACGTGGGGAGCGGGCGATGAAAGCCTGCCGAAGATCAATGCAGAGTTTAATGATCGCCCCTTTATCAAAGGCACGCTGGGTGCAGCGCGAGCACAGGACCCCAACAGCGCCAGCACGCAATTCTTTCTTTGCGTAGAGCCATTTCCACAATGGGACGGGCAATACACAAACTTTGGACAAGTCATTGAGGGCATCAGCAATGTGCAGGTAATGACGATGGCTGAGACGGATGACGAGCAAAAGTTGAAAGACAAAATCGTGATGAGGAAAGTGTATTTAGAGAAGTATCAAAAGTAACTCAAAAGGCAATTCCTATGGCTTTCTTAAAACACGCAACGGCGTCTCTCGTCATCCTGGCCTGCTTCATGATGACGGGTTGTGGATCTAATGACCCGGTCGTGAAAAAATCACCTTCTCCATCGCCGAGCGGTACTCCTCGTCCAGGAAAACCAGTAGTGAAAACCGCGCCGCCGATTCCGAAGCTGCAACCGGGCGAAGAAATTGCTGTCATCGAAACGGCGCAAGGCAAGATCAAGATTCAACTCTTTTCCGACGTTGCGCCAAAGCACGTGGAGCACTTTAAGAAACTCATCAACGAAGGCTTTTACAATGGCATTGCGTTTCACCGCGCCGTGCCGAATTTGATTGTGCAGGGCGGCGATCCCAATACGAAAGGCAATGACCGTAGCAAGTGGGGAATTGCCGATAGTACGCTGGAAAAGCTCCAGGCAGAATTCAGTGATCGCGCGATTGTGAAAGGAACCGTAGCCGCCGCCCGCAATGGCTATGATCCGCACAGCGCAAGTACGCAATTTTTTATTTGTGCCAGCGCCTACCCCGATTGGAATGGACAATACACCAACTTTGGACAAGTGATTGAAGGGATGAGTCAGGTGCAGGCAATGACGAAGGCTCCAACCGATGACCGCGAGCTACTGAAAAACAAAGTCGTCATGAAGAAGGTGTATTTAGAAAAGGATGCGGGCAAATAGTCCTTAATTTTGGATTTTAGATTGCGGATTTTGGATTCTTCGGTTCTGACGGCGAGCGGTTACCGAAGATGACAAATTGAATCCGTAATCTAAAATCCAAAATCTAAAATCCAAAATTCTATGTATTTCATCGAAGCCTTAAAACTCGCCTCCTCCTCTATTCTCGGTCACAAACTGCGGTCATTCCTCACTTTACTAGGCGTCATCTTCGGCGTTGCGACGGTCATCATCGTGGTGTCGCTGATTGAAGGCTTCAATAGTTATGTGGATGAAAAGATTGCGGACATCGGGACGAATGCGTTTAGCGTGCAGAAATATTCGATTGAGGATTATTCAAGCGTTGAGCGATTGGAGCACGCGCGCAAATACAACAAAGATATTCGGCTGGAAGATTACGATGCGGTGAAATCGCTCCGTGGAAACTATGTGAGCGATGTTGGCGCGACGTCGGGTACGATGGGCGAGATCAAATACGAAAACGTCAAACTCTTTGAGACCAGCATTCAAGGTGTCAGCGCCAACATTCCCGACATCAATCGCACGGAGATTGCCGAAGGTCGTTCGTTCACGCCTGCCGAAGAAGATCATCGGCAAATGGTCTGTTTTATCGGTGCGGATGTGGCCGAAAAGTTCTTCCCGAAAAAAAGCGGGCTGGGCGAATTCATCCGCGTCGATGGCCGTCAATTTAAAGTCATCGGTATTGCCAAAGAACTCGGCTCCGTCTTTGGGCAGTCGCGCGACAAATTCGTGATTATGCCGCTGATGAGCTTCCTCAGCATTTACGGTGAGCGGCGTTCAATTCAACTCAAAGTTACTTCGGTCAATGAGCAGGCTTATGAAAATGCGGTTGATGAAGTACGTGCGACGATGCGGACGCGGCGCAAGCTGCCGCCGAGCGAAGAGGACAATTTTGGTATCGTGACGCCAAGCGCGATCAATAATCTGCGCGAGAAAATCTTCGGCACGATTCAGGTGGTTGCGGTTGGCGTGACTTCGATTGCGCTGGTGGTGGGCGGCATTGTGATTATGAACATTATGCTGGTGAGCGTGACCGAGCGGACCAAGGAAATCGGCATTCGCAAAAGTCTGGGAGCACGGCGTTCGGATATTCTGAAACAGTTTCTGGTCGAATCTACGGCGCTCGCCTTTATTGGTGGTTCGCTCGGCGTGTTGATTGCGTGGGGCATTGCCAGGCTGGTTGAATCCCTGACGCCGATCCCGACTTCCTTGCCGATGCTGGCGGTTGGCGTGGCGTTATTCGTATCAGGCAGCGTCGGGTTGATTTCCGGCATTTATCCGGCGTGGCGTGCCGCGCGACTGGACCCTGTTACCGCGATGCGTGCTGATTAGCAACTTCATCTCAATCACCCAGCAATTGTTTTAGATAGCGATTGAAAGACTCGATTTCATCGTTCCACTCTGCTCCGCCTGCCAGGTCACGCGTTTCATCGGGGTCTGTTTGCAAATCGTATAACTCTTTTCTGCCGTCCGGGTTTTCGATGTAGTGAAACCGATCCTCCACCAGGGAATGAATCACTGCTTTTTTATCAGGAGTTGCGTGAGGAGAAACAATCGGCGCGATATTGATCGCAGAAGACGCAGCGGTCAATTCCTGTTGAATGGATGGTTGCCAGTATCGCGCCAGCGATTGACCGGGGAATGATTCAGCCTCTGCCAGCCCCAATAAATCCAGCACTGTGGATGGCAAATCACGCAACGAAACCGATTGTGCAACCACTTGCCCATTGGGCACGCACGCGGGAAATGAGAGCACCAGCGGGACGTGCAATTGGGTCATATAGGCGCTTTTGACGTGGCCGTAGTGATAGTTTTCGCCAAAGGCTTCGCCATGATCTGACGTTATAATTACTAACGTATTTTGCAAGGCGCTGCGTCGTTCCAATTCCTGTAACAACTGTCCAATTTGCTGATCAAGATAGGCAATCGAACCGTCATAACAATCAATGTCAGCCTGATTCTGCTGCGTCGTTCCTCGTTCGCGGTTCAATCGCCACGTCGTGCGCAACAAATGCGTGCGTCGGAAGTCGCCGTGAGGAATCCGCGCACCGAATTGCGTATCATACGGCACGGGCGGCAGGCACGGTTCGTGCGCGTCGAAGTAATTTAGAAAGGCAAAGAACGGGCGTGGTTCCTGCGATGGCAACCAATTCAGAAAAGCGCGGTTGATCTCTGCTGCTGATTTGCGTCCGATGACATCGTAATAGCCGACCGCGCGCCGCAACCAATCCTGATTGAGCAGCTTGCGGCTCAACGAAGCACTGAGCGCCAACTCGCTGAACGATGCCCGGTGATCTTCGTAATGTGCGAAGCCGCGACCAAGTCCCTGTTCGGCGGTGCAGTAATAGGTGTTGGCGACAAAGCCTGCGGTTTGCCAGCCGTGCCGCGACAATACTTCGGCCAGCGTTGGGTGCGAGGCATCCAACGGCGTCCGAAAATCTGCGCTCAACTCGTGCGGCAATCGCCCCGTAAACATTCCCGCGTGCGATGGTAAGGTCCACGGCGCAGTCGCAATCGCCGCATCAAAGCGCACGCCGGTTTGCGCGAGCTGTTCTAATCGCGGCGTTGTTTTGCGCCCATAGCCGTACAAACTCAAGTTGCGCGCACGCACCGTGTCCATCACGATCAGCAGTACGTTTGGCGCTTGAGGCGGAGCGGGCGCAGGTTTTTGAGCGACCTTACCCGAACTCAAGGCGACCGCAATCAGCACCAAACAACTCGCGGTTGCCGCCCCGGCGCTCCACTTGATGACCGCCTCGAATCGTGGCGGTCGCGTCACAAACCAACGCGCGGCCTGCACGCTGACTCCTAATGCCAACAACGTTGCCGCGTATGTTTTGAGTGCCGGAAACAACCAAGCCAGGCTCATCACGCTGAGGAATGTGAAGAATGCGATGGCATTGCGCCGCGATGCCAAACGCGGCACAACTTTTTGCAACGCAACGACGAGCAAACCGATCAGTACAAACAAAATCAGATTTGCCAGCGGAGCCATCCAAACAACGTGCCAGCCGAACCAGATGAGTTGATGCAGTAAATATTTTTGGATGCCAAAGCAAAGCAGTTCACCGAATCCCGTCAGCAAACCGAAGCAGGCGGCGAGTACAAGGATGTTGTTTGCGGCTGTGCCGCCTGATGTGCGGCAAGTCTGCGCTAAGCGTGCGATGTTTCGTGAAAAGAAATTCCCTAATCCCATGCGGTTTCCCCTTGCTCAGGAAATGTAACCCAACCCGCTCAGTCGTTCGCGGAGGATTGCTTCGCCATCGGCTGTCACCGCTTGCGCGCCACACGTGTGCCTGCCAGCCAATAATGACCGGCCTTGCATCGTATTCGGTACGTCGTAGCCGCCGAGTTCCAACAACGTTGGCGCAATATCAAGGATATGCGTGTCGAACATTTCGCCTGCCAGCGGATTGCCCGGCGCAGCCAGAATAAAACTGCCGTGTTGTGCATGATTGCAATCGTCGGGGCCGGTATCATTTTCCTGTATATGAAGTTTTTCATAGCCGACGCCGCCAATGGAGCGCCAGTACAAATCGCCGAAATGCACAATCAAATCCGGCGCGATGTTGCGCACGGTACGATAGATTTCATTGGGCTTATAAACGCGCGTGCAAAGCGAACGACCTTCTTCGTCGGTCGTGGCTTCAAATTTGGCTTTGATCTCATCGCGGAACTTTTCGTAATCGGTTTGGTCAATGACTCCATTCGGTTCGCGGCCCTTCACATTGAAGAAAACGCGCGCGTAATAGCCGCCCTCGCTCCACACTTTCGTCTTCTCCCAGTTAACACTGAGCTGGCTGAACGGTGTGATTTCTTTTGGATATTCGTTCAGCACCAGCAAGCCTTCGCGCACCAGCCATTCATTCACGCAAAAGCCCCCGTCTAAACGTTGTGCGCCGTGATCCGACATCACGACGACGGCTGTGTCTTCGTCGAGTAGTTCGAGCAGCGTGCCGACTTCGGCGTCGAGATAGCGGTAATAATCGCGGATCACTTCGCTGTATGGATTGCCCGTTTGATGCAAAACGTGTTGCGGGTCGTGAAACTTCCAGAAGCCATGTTGCAAGCGGTCAAGGCCGATTTCGACGAACTGTAAATAATCCCAATCGCCATCGCGCATCATCTCGCGCACGACGGCAAAATGCTTGCGGCTCATCGTGTAGATTTCTTCCTTGAGCCAGTCTTTGTTATTAGTGCGAAAGCCTTTCACATCCACAGGATATTCGCCGACCAAGTCCTTGATGCGGTCTTTTACGGCAGGCGGATGCGTGTAGTTATCGGTATTTGTGTTGGGCGTCAAAAAACAGCCGATGCACACGCCGTTGACCTTACGCGGCGGAAATGCTGGTGGCACGCCGATGATTTTGGCGCGCTGGCCTTCGCGCGCGACCTGATCCCAAATCGTCAGGTCTTGAATGGATTTCGAGTTGACGATGCCGAGGCCGTCGTACGAATGATCGGTGCGATTGCGAAAGCCGTAGACGCCCAACGAACCGGGGTCTTGACTCGTTGCCATGCACATCCACGCTGGCACGGTGATCGGCGGGATGATGCTTTCCAAACGGCCATAACAACCGCTGTTCATCAGCCAGCGAAAGTTATTGAGTTGCTCGTCGCCGAACAACAATTCCGGCGCTGCGCCGTCTAATCCAATGACTAAAATTTTCATCGCAATAAACTGGTTCCTTCCATTGCATCGCCTTTGGGCAAGCCGAGTGCGGCGAGAATTGTTGGAGCCATATCCAACAGGCTTGCGCGCTCGCCTTGAAATGGCTGATTCATGAATAACACGCCGGGTACGAGCGCCGGATCAACCAGGTGATCGCCGCTCCATTTCTTCGTATTGTCTTCAAAAGTGTGTTGTGGAATGCCGCCGAGCGAAGTCGCCCACGACACGCGATAACCGCCCGCATAATTCACTAGCAAATCGGGTGATTCGTGCGCGTAGGCCCCATTGAAAAGCTCTTCACGCGTCATCACACCGCGAATCGCTGTACGTTCGCGTTCGCCATCCATTAAGCCTGTCAGCGCGGCGACGATCTTGTTTTGCAAAGCTGCGGCTTCATGCGCGTCTACAATGCCCTGCGCTTCGCGGCCTCGTTGATTGATGTAAATCCCGCTCAGTCCAAGCGCATAGGCTTTTGTGCGGCTCCAGTCTACCGCGCGCAAGAAATCACCAGCCTCTGCGCCCGGTGTTGAGCCGCGTTTCAGCGCCAGCAATCCTTGCTCATAAAGCCAGGTGTTGAGATTAAAACCGCGCTCGAAACTGTTCATGCCGTGATCGCTCAGCACGATCAGCAACGTTTGATCGTCTACGAACTCCAACGCTTG
>JAEUQN010000014.1 GCA_016789725.1 Blastocatellia bacterium
TGAAAACCTTAGCATAAAGTACAAGGCAAAAAGCTAACTCATTGGTTCTTTTACCTTAAAGTTAATTACAGGCTCTAGGACTTCATCGAAACTAATCAAGTAACAACTTAACTACTTCGACGAGCTGATATTCAGCAAGGTAAAGTAGCTGATTAGTTATTAGTTAACTTAGTTACGATAAATCTCAACTAACTATTTAGTGAGTGAGAAAGAGGGTTGAGAAAATACATCTGATGAAAAAAATGTAGCTATTATTTTGAGGGATAGATTAGGTTGAAAAGAAAAACTATTTCGTCGAAAAAAATAGACAGCGTTGTCATACCTAAGAAGGTTATCACAACACTGTCTGTAAAACTCAGGAGCGCCTGTCCAGATACCTACTGTGCGCCGAATTGCGCATCCAGGTCAGAATAAACAACCCACGCTTTCTTGCCATTACTGCTTTGATTGATGATCCGCACACGCCCATTATTGACGGCAGCGCGCGTAAGCACAAAGGAAGAAAGGTTCCATCGGAATAAGCCTTTGCGCCCTTTTCCGACAGCAGGGTCTTCGCTGCTGTTAACGGGCAGTGTCGTTGAAGCGACCAATGTCGCGCCATTGAAATATTGCACCGTGAGCGTGCCTGACCAGCCAGCTTCAGTGCGGTAATGTAGATTCACAAAAACGTCTGTGGGTCGGCCTGCACCGAGGGCAACATTCGCATATTCCGTTTGCCACCAATGATGAACCCCGGATTCAATCTCGAATTTGAACTCTTCTGCATAGGTCTGTAAATCCTGCGTCGGTTCATTGCCATCTGGTCCGCCCGGTTGATACGTCTTGTTATTTTTCTGGTCGTAGCTACTGGTGACAGGCAGGATGGTCAAGCGGTCAAGCGCCTGTCGGAAGTCTACGCGAACGCTGCCCAGTTTGCCCGCATAGCTGGGATTGATGGTATCAAGCGGCGCACCGGAGCTTTGGATTGTGGTTCTCAAATGTGCATTGGAAGTCGAGGGCTGGCGCGCAATCAGCAACGCGGTTTCACCTGCGAGCAAGGCCGTTGAAAACGATGTTCCGCTCCAGAACGCCCAGCCGCCGCCGGGAAACGCGCTGTGCAAACTTGCGCCGGGAGCAGCCACTTTGACCAGCGTGTTGTAATTTGCAAACGATGCGCGCACATCGCCTGCCCCCGTTGAAGTGACGGACAACACCGCATCGTGAGCGGCAGGATAATGAATGCGCTCAAGGTTATCGTTCCCCGCCGCAGCGACGAGAAATGCGCCGAGGTCTGATGCTGTATCCACCGCAGACTTGACGACTGTATCCTCGTTCAGCAAGCCAAAGCTCATATTGATGACCCGTGCGCCGTTGCTGGCGGCAAAGCGAATCGCGCGTGCAATCGTGAAGCTGGTGGCGCGGCCTGTCTGATTGAACGCGCGCAACGGCATAATGCGTGCATCGGGGGCCGCACGCAGTACGAGGCCTGAGACGAACGTTCCGTGTCCCGTTCCGGGGCCGCCGCCATCATCCATCGGGTTCAGATCGTCATTGGCAAAGTCGTAGTAAGGCCCGACGATTTTTCCGGCAAACAGCGGGTGCGCAAAATCAATGCCCGTGTCAATCACCGCGACAACGACGCCTGCACCGCGACTCAAATTGTGTGCTTCAGAAAGCCGCAAGGGAGTGAGCGCAGACTGTTGGTAGAAATTGGAAGGCGAAACCCCATCTAAAAACGCCACGCCGGACTGATCCAGAAAAGCCACGCCGGATTGGCGAACTTCAGGCGATTCAAATTCAAAATTCGGTTGTGCGGCCTGCACGTCAGGATCGGCTTGAATTTGATCTAATACGCTTTCGACAGTAGCCCCCGCCGGTAACTTCACGCGATAGGTGGTGGTCCCACTTAATTGCTCCAGCGTTGTCGTGTTATGGCGAGAATGAACCGCATTGATGCTGGAACCGAGTCGCAGCGTAACAATCAATTCTCCCGGAATAAAATCATCCCACTGATCGCCGCGCACGGACGCGGGCAGAAATGTCATCGTCAGTAGTAGTCCCAAAACACACAAAAAAGTGAAGAATTTGTTTTTCATAAGTTTCCTTTCCTTAGCATCAACCTCGTAGCACCGTGGTGAAAGGCCAAACTCTCGGCATTCATTAGGAGGTGATGACCGGGGAAGCACGACCGTGCGAAGATGTTCAGGGGGATTCGATTACTTCATCGTTCGTCCTATCAGCACAAAGGGGGCCCAGTAATAAGGATGTGCGAACTGTTGACGTGTACGCTGTGCGGCACGTCGTAATGCCGCCGCTGGGGTCTCGCCTTGCTGTAAGCCTGCATAAAACTCCTTCATCAAAAGCGCCGTGGCCGGATCATTGACAGCCCACAGGCTCACGACCAGCGAGGAAGCTCCGGCAGATAAAAAACCGCGTACCAGCCCCAGCAACTCATCGCCGGCATAAATTCGATTTGCGCCGGTACTACAACCACTTAAGGTCACGAGGCTAGCATTCATTTGTAACGCGCAAATGTCGAAAAAGTTAAGCCAGGTTCCGGCCAGGCGAAAAGCCGAAAACATCGGGTTATCCTGCCGAAAAACGGCATGGCTGGCGATATGTAGCACATCACAATCGGCAATATGCGCGACTAAGGTTTCTTTGTTGGCTGCTTCTCCCATGAAACATTGTGCCTGGGGAAAAAGGGCGCGAAGGGCTTCGACCTCTGAATGAATATGAGGCGCAAGCTTATCGGGGACGCCGAAGATGAGGGCTTTTTGTAAGGGGGCAGCAGCACGATGTGGATTCAAGGTCAGCAAGCGCGCGCTTGGCGTCATTGTCAATTCATGTTGATCCAGCAAATATTCCCGCCCATCATACAATGCCTGAAACGGCACGTTGTGCAGCAGATCATACGGCACGATGATTAACTTGCGCCCTACAACCATTGATTGGACAGGGGCAAAGAGCGCCTGCCAGAGTTTGTGCAGGCAATTGTTTGTACCTTGCAACAAACGCGTTTCATGTGCAGTGACATATCCTTTGCCATACTGAAACTTCTCTAACTGAAACTTCAGCGCGACGACCATTTCTCGCAGTTGGCGGCGTCCGTAGGGGCTGCTAATAACTCGCAGTTGCTGTGCATCAATGACAAAAATTCTGAGGGACTCGTCGTCAAAGTAATATTCAAGCACGGTTTCCTCCGGTCGCAATAAGCCACACAATTCACTGACCTGCATGCCGCCGACATTCTCCAGCCACGCAAATTTCCGGTCGTGAATTTGGGCCTGTCGCGTCAGGTCAAGCAAGGCGCGCTCGCGTGCCAGAATTTCGCTACGCAGCTTTTCGTCCTTCACGACCAAACGACGCTGCAACAAATTATCAGTTTGATTCGCGCGACTATAAAACCAGTGCAATTCCTCGCGCAGTTGCTGCCAGCGTTGATACAGCGCCTGCGTTTCCGGGTCGGCGTCAGAAGGAATGACGTCCAACTCATTCACCAGCATATCTACCAGCGTGCGGGCCTTACTGCCTTCGAGATAATAAAACGCCTCGGCAACGCGTTCTGGCGAACCTTCGTTCAGGCACAAGCCAATCACTTTTTCATAAACCCGCAGTTTGTCGTAAAAAAACGCCGTACGAAATTCATCCACGCGAATCTGCCCGCGCATTTGTTCGACAAAGTGGATGGCTTGTATATAGTGCGCATGGGCACGCGCGGCTTCATCCGCCGTAATCAATAAATCGCCGATCAACTCATGGATTTGGTATTGTAACCAGGGCGCTTGCAACACCTGCATTTCCTGCCGAGTTTCATTGGCACGCAGATACGCCATCTGGAGCTTTCCAGTCTGTTGTAAGGCTTTCGCCTGAATCAGGCGCGCATAACAGGCTTTCGCCACCAGCTTTTCTTCCGCAAAAAACTTGTGCGCGCGTGTAGCCAGAGACAAGGCTTTATCGGGCTGATTGCGCTTGAGTGCCAACTCCGCCAGATAGATTTTTAGCAGCCCGCGCCAGACGTCATTGCGTTCGCGCGCAAATTCCGCCTGCGCCTGTTCCAGCAATTCTTCGGCCTCCTCTAATTGCTGTGTTTGCAGACAGGCCAATCCTTCCCAAACCAACGCCTTGGCGGCTTCGTAACGCATCCCAAGCGCAAGGAACTGGGCGCGCGCTTTGATGGCTTTCTGTTTGGCATCATCGAGAACGTGCATTTGCAAGAAAATTTCCGCCAAATCCAAATCACAGAGCGCAACCAGCCGATGGCTGCCGATGGTGGCAAAATCAGCCTGGACTTCGTACAAAATTCTGGTGGCGTGGTGATAGGCCCCCTTCAGAAAATGCAAATAGCCGAGGCTGTACTGCGCTTCCGCCGCGAGCGCCGTTTTCCCTTCGGCTCGATAGCCCTCATACGCCTGTTCGTAGAGTGTTTGTGCCTGTCGAAAATCGTTGAGGTTCGCGTAAATATTGGCCGAGTTGAGGGCAACCGTGGCTTGTGCCACACGGTCGCCTGACTCGCTCAGCACTTTGCCCGCCTGCGTAAAACAATCCAGCGCCTCTTGATAACAATCCAGACGGTGATAAAGATTGCCGACGTTCACGTGCAACTGCGCCGCATGGATCAGTTCATTGTGGGAGAGAAAGACCTGACGCGCTTCATCTGCCAGTTGCAGGGCGCGCTCATATTCCCCCTGCAACATCAGGGCATCCACCATCGCACGCGCCAGCCGCGCGGCTTCGATGGGTTCATGATTGGCTTGATAGTAAGCGCGTGCCTGCTCGTAAAAAGTGATGGCTTCCGTGTGGCGACCGCTGACATGCAAGGCGACAGCCAGCGTCCGCTTGCCCAATGCCTGCGAGAAGGCATCAGAAAGCTGTTGCGATAATTCGTAGGCTTGCTCCGCCAGGCACAATGCTTCTTGTGGATTCGTGCGAAGGTGACCGTCCACGATTCTTTTCAACTTCTGAATTAAATCTGGAGTGGCCTTAATATTGTGGATCAACTTATTCGGCAGATCGGGCCATGGGTGTTCCGCTGACGCAATGAGCATTTTCGGTTCGTTTGGTTCATTTTCCATCATGACAACAACTGCACATTGACAGTCCAAGGGCAAAGCTCGCAGAACAAACAACGACCGTCAGACCTCGAAAAAAGCTTCTCTCTTTTTTCTGGTGAGACCGTTTGTGGGTTCCGTGATCGCTTCGGCTCAGTCCCGCGAGGTGGTCTAAACTTCTCCGATTGTGATTTCGGGAATGGCAATTACGCCATCTGGTAAGGTCACGCGAAGTTCATAGATTTCAGGCGATAATGACGCAATCCGAAACATCCCTTCGGCATCCAGATTAACCGCAATCGGGGGAATATCATCTTGCCACAAATGTACGACTTGTCCTGCCAAATCAGCCTGGGGGACATCCTGCCGCAAGACCTGTCCCAGCAGCTCAAACGATGCCGCATCTGCCGCTTTCTCAATGCGCAAATCCACATCAATGCCATCTACCTGATAAAGCAGTTGCCGTGCAACAAAGGAATCAGCCTGTGCGTCTGCCATCGTGGCGGAACGCACTTCAGCCAAAGGTGGCGCGGCGAAACTGTCAAAGATCAGTTGCGCCAACAAGGTTCGCAATGGCGTGCGCACCGGTTTGGTCGGCATCCACGATAGAATGTGGGCCGTCACAGCGGCGGGAAATTCAAACGAATCATCGAGCGGGGCAATTCGTTTGACCGCTAACAACCATTGTTGATTCTGCTGACAATCAGGACAACCCATATTCAGGTGTTCCTGTATGGTGGCGCGTTCCGTTCCCACTCCGAAACCACGCAAATAATCAGTTAGTCTGTCTAAAGATGGACATCGCATAAGTTACTCCGATTCAGGCAAAGATCGTTATTGATACGTTCCTAAGCGATAAGTGTGAGGAAGGGTGGGGAAAATACATGGCCAAACTAAAAAAAGTCGATTTTTTCCAGATTTTTTTTGAGCTTCTCTAAACACCGCCCGCGCGTTGGGCCAATACTGGCGACGGGCATCGCCAATTGACGGCTGATTTCTTCATAGCTATTGGGGCTTTCACGGAAAAACAGGACTTCGATCAAGGTCCGACATTTGTCCGGTAAAAGGGCGACTGCACGGCGCAACAGGTGTTGCTGTTCCAGCAATTGGATGTTTTCTTCAAGCAACAAGTGGGCATCACTGCTCGGATCGGGTGCGTCCGGCTCGTCCAACGATCCCGTGCGACGGGCACGTTCCCGTAACTTCCAGCATTCCCGTACGGTCACTGTGATGATCCACGAACTGAGCTTTTGATGACTGCGCAGGCTGTTGAGCTGTTGGAAGAGCGCCAGATTGACGGATTGATAGACGTCCGCTGCATCGTCGGCTCCAAGTCGAAATTTGCGGGTGATGGATGCGATCAGGCG
Organism: Blastocatellia bacterium; assembly: GCA_016789725.1. Classification (GTDB taxonomy): domain Bacteria; phylum Acidobacteriota; class Blastocatellia; order RBC074; family RBC074; genus JAFDVL01. The sequence continues at coordinate 6,398 of JAEUQN010000014.1, forward strand.
TTGATACCGATACACCAACGTCGCCCAAGCGTCGTGATCTTCCTCCAAACACCGCGCGACCAGTTCAGCGTCGGTAAACTTCGCATATTCGTTCATTGCATAGGATCCAAGACTTATAAGTGTGCCGCTAGTGCGGTGTAATTTTAGTTTTCGGGAAAGTCGTAGCGCGATTTACCAAATCGCGTTACCTCCAATAACTTGAATTACAAAGCACTAGAATGATGAGGAAAAGCCAACTTCCCATCGTTTCAATTAAGAATCTACTAGAAATGTATCGCACTTGTCACGACGGTATCAATTCCGTGAAGCGGTGACGCACAAATCACAGGGCCGTATTTCTGTAACACACTCTCGCTTTCAGACTGTTTGTCCGAGCACTCTGTCGGTTTTCTTGCAATCCATTTGTTCAGTTTTTATGGGTGCAGGTTCAATTCCCCGCGATTCCAAAACTCTTCCTTACTCGAAAAAATATCTCCCGCAACCGTAATAGGCGTGCTTACCTGTCCATTGCCAGAGGGATGGTTTATTCTTTCGGGCGTGTCTATGCGCCTAAGCTGCCCGCGAAAGACAATTTGAGCCAGCAGCGAGACACGCACTACTCATTGCACCTACAACTCGACGTCCAGGGAGGACCGTGACATGAAGAAGCCAGTTAGCGAACAACCATATTTTGCTATGCGTACGCCGATCTCGCGCCGGGCGCTGCTGAAAGGGGCGGGGATCACACTCGCGCTGCCGTTTCTCGAGGGTATGCAGCCTGTGCTAGCGCAGGCCAAACCGGCCACGATGCCGCGCCGGATGCTCGCGATCTGTAACAATCTGGGTTTGTTGGCAGATCAGTTCTTCCCGCAAGGCGTTGGGCGTGCATATAAACCTTCGCCGTATCTGGAAGGGCTGCAAGCGCACCGCAATGACTTCACGGTCTTCAGCGGTGTTTCGCATCCCAACGTAGATGGTGGTCATCCGGCGGATGTCTGCTTCCTGACGGCTGCGCCGCATCCGGGCAGCAGTTCATTTCGCAATACGATCTCGCTCGATCAGGTCATCGCGGAACAAATCGGGATTCAGACGCGCTTTCCATCCCTGACACTGGCGGTGAACACGCGCGCCCGCAGCCTTTCGTGGACGGGCACGGGCGTCGCAATTCCGCCGGAGGACAAAGCGGCGGAGGTCTTTAAGCAACTCTTCCTGCAGGGCAATGCGGCGGAGGTCAAAGCACAGATTCGCAAGCTGGAAACGGGCCGCAGCATTCTGGACACGCTGGCCGAACAAGCGACCGAACTGCAACGCAATGTTTCCACGCACGACAAAGAACGACTGGATCAATATTTCACCAGCGTGCGCAATCTGGAACACCGCCTCGCCGTTTCGCGCGGATGGGAGGACAAACCCAAGCCCGTCGTGAAAGCGCCCGTGCCAGTTGATCCGGCCTCGCCTGCCGCGTACATGACCCGAATTAAAGTCATGTACGATCTGGCCAAGCTCGCGTTTGAAACCGACTCGACCCGCGCCATCACACTCATGCTGGATGGCGTCAGCGCTCCTGTCCTCGAAATCGAAGGCGCAAAAATCACCGACGGATACCACAATCTTTCTCACCACGGAAAATCAGAAAGCAAGCGCGCAGAACTGAAGACGATTGATGGCTGGCATATAAAGCTGCTCGCGGAACTGCTGACCAAGCTCAAGGCAACGCCCGAAGGCGAAGAAACGCTGCTGGATCGGACGATGGTGTTGTATGGCTCCAACTTTGGCGATGCCAATGCGCATACCTGTTTCAACCTGCCGACGATTCTCGCGGGCGGCGGCTTCAAACACGGTCAGCATCTGGCTTTCAATACTGAGCAAAACTATCCATTGCCCAATTTGTTTGTCTCCATGCTGCAGCGCATGGGATTGGAAACGGACCGGTTCGCCTCCTCAACCGGCACGATGCGCGGGCTGGAGGTAGCCTAGTGATGAAAGCACGCCTCCTCATTCTACTGGCGGCGCTTCCGTTCGCGTTCGCCGCGCTGCGTCCCGCACCACATCAAGCGGCTACCAAGCTTGAGCCGTACGAGCAGTTTGTGCAGAAGTATTGCAGCAATTGTCATGAACCGGAGAAGCTGGATCGAATCAAAGTCCACGACCGCGTGCAGGCCGGAGAGATGCCACCGAAAGAAGCCAAATTGCGCCCTTCTGAACCGGAAAAAACGGCGTTTTTGCGGGGACTCGCGAGTTGGTTGACGACCGAGGAGAAGGCCAAATATGCGCGTGAAGGACGGGCGACCCAGCGGCGACTGAATGGTTACGAATACGAGAACGCGCTGCGCGATTTACTCGCGGCGCCGTGGCTTCAGATTCGCGATCAGTTTCCTGAAGATGGCGAAGCCTACCGCTTCAATAAAGTCGGCGATGCGCTGGATGTCTCGCACGTACACTTGGCGCGCTACTTGACGGCGGCGGAATATGCGATCAATGAAGTGATTCAGGCACACGAGAAGCGCACGCCGACCACGACCAAACGCTATTATGCCCGCGACCAGCAGACGCTGACGCGCATCTTCACGCAAACCATTTTCAATAGTTCGCCCGACCGCCAGACCTATCCGGTGATTGGCACGACGCCACAGCCCGATGTCCGCAATCGTCTCGCGCCGCTCACCGTCGGCGACAGCGATCCGAAAACCCGCGAGTTGGAAGCGGTCGGCTGGGTGTCGAGCAACTACGTCACCGGCTTCACCTATCGTTGGGATCAGTTCAAAGCGCCCGTGGCGGGACGCTATCGCATCAAGTTCAGCGCCTATACGCTCTGGGCCGCGCCCGGCGGAATTCACCGACGATTCACCGACACCAGCGACAAAGTCGGCACACCCGGCAAGCCTCGCATGCAGACGCCCGATTACGACAAGATTTCTCCAGGGCGTACCGTAGAGCCAATTACGGTTTACACGCGCAACGGCACGAAGAATCGTTGCGTCGGCGGCTTTGACATTACGCCAGAGCCGAATGTGTATGACATCGGCGAGGTTTGGCTGGTGGCTGGGGAAACGCTCGTGCCCGATGCGAGTCGCTTTTATCGTTCGCGCCCAAATAATTTTGTGAATCCGCTCATGACGAAGGACGGCTGTCCGAGTGTCGCGTTTCGCTGGATGGAGGTTGAGGGGCCAATTTACGATGACAAGTCTGACGCAGGGTATGAATTGCTGTTTGGTGGCAAGGCGGATGTTGAAAGTCATCTGCGCCGCTTCATGGCCAAGGCGTATCGTGGCCCGGTGACAGAGGCGGATGTGCAGCGTTTTGTGAAGCTATACCAGGAGAGAAAACAGGCAGGGCTCGGCGACCGGGAAGCACTCATCGCGGCGTATACTGCGGTTTTAGCCTCGCCGCGCTTTGTTTTCTTAAATGAGAAACCCGGCAAGCTGGATGACAACGCGCTGGCCACGCGACTGGCACTCTTTCTCTGGAACTCGACGCCGGATGAAGCCCTGCGTGCGCGCGCGGCGCGCGGCGAACTGAGTCGCCCAAACGTGCTGCGGGCGGAAACCGAACGATTGCTCAACGATCCGAAGTCGCATCGTTTTACGGAAGCGTTTCTGGATTATTGGCTTGACCTGCGCAAGATTGAGGATTCGACGCCTTCCACGACGCTTTACAACGATTACTATCTGGATGATTCGCTGGTGGAAGCTGCGGTGTTGGAATCTCATCTCACCTTTGAAGAATTCATCCGACAGAATCTGCCCGTTCGCAATGTCGTGGATACCAACTTTACCTTTGTGAACGAGCGCCTCGCCAATCATTATGGAATCCCGAATGTAAAAGGAATTGCCATGCGCCGCGTTTCCCTTCCCGCTGATAGTCCGCGCGGCGGCTTCCTGACGCAGGCCAGCGTGCTCAAAGTCACAGCGAATGGCACGACGACTTCGCCCGTGCTGCGTGGCAAATGGGTGATGGAGCGCATTCTAGGGTTTGAAATCCCGCCGCCGCCACCCGTGGCCGCCGTTGAACCCGACATTCGCGGCGCAGTCACGATTCGCCAGCAACTCGACAAGCACCGTGCGAACACCAGTTGTGCAAGTTGCCATACCAAGATTGATCCGGCTGGCTTTGCGCTGGAAAGCTTTGATGTGATGGGTGGCTGGCGTGACCGCTATCGTGGCGTGGATGAGAGTAAACCGGCGGAGAAAGGCCTTGGCAAAAATGGGCAGCCATTCGCATTTCATTACGGGTTGCCGGTGGATTGCGCGGGGAGCCTGCCCGATGGTCGTACCTTCGCTGATATTCGGGAACTCAAGCGATTGTTAGCCGCCGACGAAGCCACGCTGGCGCGCAGTTTCGCCAAACAACTCACCATCTATGCTACGGGCGCGCCGATTCGTTTCAGCGACCGCGCAGTGCTTGAAAAAATTCTGGAGCAGGCCAAACCAAATCATTATGGAATGCGGAGCCTGATTCACGGCGTGATTCAAAGCCCGCTTTTTCGGGAGAAGTGATCTGTCCATTTGATCTTTCAGCTTATTGTGAAATGGCTTGATCTTCTGTGCTGCCCAGAATCACGGACCAATGACAACCTGATTTCGCGCCTTTTTTACAGACGCGACTCACGCCCATCATCTTGACATCCGGGTTCAGCATATTGCGATTGTGAAATGCAGATTCCTTCCAGGTTTGAAATGCAATAGCGGCGGTCTCGGCTCCCACCACAATGTTTTCCTTGATCACTTCGGCTTCATAGCCGAACGCCGCCAGACGTTTGCCAGCATCGCGTCCCAAACTATCGGTATGATCCGGATCGTCGGGCTTATTCGTCGCATTGTCTTCGCTCAGCCATTGCGCCGCGCGGGTCAGCTTGACCGACAGTTTGACGGGCGGCTGCTTGTTGGCTTCTCGATATTTGTGGATCATTTCGACGAGCGCTTTTTCTTCGGCATTTAGAGGAAACGGCGGCGCGATTTTTTGTGGTTGAGCAGTGACCAGTAAGGTGCTGACAAGTAACAAAATTCCGGTGAAGCGGTGAGGCATCGTGAGGTTCCTTTCTATGTTCCAAGTGGGTTAGGGCGTAAGAAATTTACCAAACTTTCCACGCTCCATGAAGCAGAATTATTCGCCGATCAATTTGTGATAGCGCCCCATCCAATATGGCAATAGAAAATATGCACCATCGTCTTCGCTGCGCCCGCCGTTGCCGCCATCCAAATTGTACGGATTGCCATTCCACTTCGACATCGGCAGTTCATCGTACGGCAACACAATCAAGGCTTGCGGGCGTTTGTGACGATCATTGAACGGGTCAAGCGGCACATCCATGCGATGCGAATTTTTGACCGTCCAATCAATCTGATCCATCGGGATTTCCTGCAAAGTGCGGACGGATTCATCCTTATCAAACTCCTTCGCTTCGCATCCCACCGCATAAATAAAATTCCAGAGCGGATTGCGTTCGGGGCGCTCAATTTGCCAGCTCCGTTCGAGGCTTTGTTGATAGACCTCACGCAACTTGGGATCAGTCTCGTAGCTCAGCAACGGGTAGTACGACAGAAACGCCAGCTCATCATCCGAGTGGTTGATGTGACCGGGAACCATGATTTTCTGGTTGCGCGTCAGCAGGTGATATTTGTGGTTTTTGATCAGGTCGTCATACGCCGCTTGATACTTCGCGCGATACTGTGGATTGGTCGTCATGTAAATCGCCACGCGCAAATGTGCCAGGATGTGCAACGCTCGCAAGCCCATTTCGTCCGGGTCTTCCCAAATCGTATCCGGCCCCCACCAACCCCAGCGCGTGCGTTTGCCGTCCACGTCAATCAATTGGTAGTTATTGTCCAGAATGTGATTCGTCATTCGATCAATGACGCCACGTAACTTTGGCTTTTCGGCTTCATCGGCGACAAGGTCGAGATAGATCGGGTAGATGAAATAATGACCCACGATTTCATCCGAACTGGTGTCGCCTTTCCAACGCCAAACTTTATCAGGCGTGTCGTGCCATTCGCCGTCGCCGGGCTGCACATCTACGCCAACCTTGATGAACGAGCGGGCCGGAAAGCCGGGAATGCCTGTGATCTCTTCCATCCGCATCAACGCCTGCATTCCGACGCGCGCATTTTCACGTGCGTCACTTGCACCCGTGACTTTGTAGCGAAAGCATTCCGCCGCCACATACATCGCCGTCCACAAACCGTCATTGTCGCTCGATACCATTTGATTGGAGGAAAGATCACCCGGCACACGCAAATGCGAATCGGCAGTTTGTCCCCAGCGATTGTGACGTTTCTGCACGCGTTCGACGAAAGAGCGCGATTTGTCAACGAGCGTCATGGATTTGAATTCAATGCGGCTGAAGCCTTTGGGTGTTTCAACCCAAGTGATTTTCTTACCATTGAGGTCTTCAACAGCAAGGCCAGTCACTTTGTCATCGGGGAGCCACCTCTTACCTGCAAAAAACATATAGCCAATATCCACTTGATGCGTTCGATAAACTCCATCCATCGTCGCTCCCCAATCAACCAGATCATCATTCAGTTGAATGGAAGGGTAATAGTTATAAAGATTCTTACTCAACAAAATGTATTTTGAATGACTTCGCTTTCGCTTAATCTTCACCTTCCCCTTCGTTATTCGCGCAAACTCTTCTGCCGTATGAAACGTGCGTGTCTTTTGTGCATAAGTGCTGGTTGTTTGCGCCGACACACAAACGCTGAGGCAAAGGCTAATGAAAACCCACACGCGAAATCGTAACGCCATGCAATTAAACTCCTGATGAAAACTGCGGTAGTCAGGAGCTGGTTTTCAGTTTAAAAGATTCTGTTTGTTTTTCCGCTGGCATCGAGTAAAGCAAAGCTGAAGATTGTACTCTGAACACCTGCACTTGAAGATCACAGTGCCTAAAAAATGTTCGTGGTGATGAAGGAGGAGGATACGCCGAATAGGATGAAATCTGCAATCCAACGAATCACGGGTTTCACTTGAGCGGCTAAGGTGTAGGCAAAATCGGCTAGACTTGATTAGGTAAGATCGGCTGAGGCATCCACTCAAGTTCCAACCCGTGATTCGTTTGTCTCGAGGTGAGAACGCTTGTTGTTAACGGCAACGCCGGTCAGTCAGCTTTCTGACCAGAATTCTGAAGAGTCAACTAGACTGACCGGGCGTGTCGTTCGAGGTCCGCTTTGCTCCCCAGAAAAGCGGATCGAAATCGTGCGCCAATCAACAAACGACTGGCGGGCGACGCAATACAAATTGATATGGAACCGGAGGACAATTGGAAACTTCTTTGTACGTCACAATCCAAAGCCCAGCCATGACATCGAACCAAGTGTCTTCCATCGCGGCTTGGCGATTTGGCAGCACGTCACTGAAGATACGGTTGATGACCCAACAATCTTTGAGCGTGCCGCGAATTGTGATGGACTGGCTCGTCATAGCTTTCTCAATAAAAACGAGTAGCACAGATTTGTGATCGGTGAGGAGTGCCGGTTTTTCGACGCTCCAACTCTGTGCCACTCAACCTCAGACTCAGCCGATCAGGGCCAAGTCGCTTTGGCGTGAAGATTCAATCATGAAGTTCCAGGAAATCGCTTCTCAGTCATACATCATCATCGGATAATTTCGGATTGAGTCGCCTGACTGGTCCTCACTCACATAAGCGAAACCTAACTGCAAAAACTGGAACGCCCTGGAAAAATTTTTAGTCACCTTCTCTCTGGTGCTATACTTTGCGCCGTTTGTTACAGATCGGCAGAATCGAACAGACTCGGCATGAGCGTTCCGCCATTGGCTGATGCAGTAGATTTGACGGGTTCCCCTCAGCGCAAAAAAAGTAACGGTTTGGTTGAGATCGAAAACAGGATTCAGTATGGCTATGAACATTGCTCCTCCTCACGATGTCACACAATTGCTGGTGGCGTGGAGTCACGGCGATCAGGCGGCGCTTGACCAATTGGTCGAAATTGTCCACGATGAATTGCACCGCAAAGCACATCATTACATGCGACAGGAACGGCCCGATCACAGCTTGCAAACGACCGCGCTGGTCAACGAAGTGTATTTGCGACTGGTAGATTCCAAAGCCGTCACCTTCAATGATCGCGCACATTTTTTAGCGGTTTGTGCCAACACCATGCGACGCATCCTGGTGGATCACGCGCGCGCCCGACAGCAGCAAAAACGCGGCGGCGAATATCAAAAAGTGGCGCTGGATGAGGCGTTGATGGTTTCCAATCAAGTGGGCGGCGTTGACCTTGCGGCCCTGGATGAAGCGTTGGAGCGATTGGCGGAATTCGCGCCTCGCAAGGCTCAGGTGGTGGAAATGCGCTATTTCGGTGGCCTAACCGTAAAAGAAACGGCAGCGGCGCTGAGCGTGAGCGAAGACACGGTTATGGACGATTGGAAGTTTGCAAAGGCGTGGTTGCTGAAAGAACTACGAAATCAATAATCGCGCATCATCCGAAACACAAACGATGACAACTGACAAATTAACCGGGCTTTTCCAGTAATGCGGCCCAAAATCCGCTTCATGTCATGCAATGACAAAACAACACTGGGAACAAATTGAGCAGCTCTGGCAACAGGCTTTGCAGATCGAACCTCGCCACCGCGAAGCCTTCGTCAAAAATCAAACAGAGAGCGATGAATCGGTGCGGGCCGAAGTCCTGGCAATGCTTCAGCAAGAAGACCATTCCGCTGATTTTCTGGAAACCTCCGCCCTCGAAAATGCCGCCCGCCAATTGGCCCATGACAAACTCAATGCCCCCACAATAGAACTGCAAGGGCAGCGATTCGGTGCCTACGAGGTCATCTCCGAACTCGGCGCGGGTGGAATGGGAACCGTCTATTTGGCGCGCGATCTGCATCTTGATCGAACTGTCGCCATCAAGGTCTTACCCGACGGATTCAAGCACGATCCTGACCGCCTGAAACGCTTCAAGCGCGAAGCCGAGATGCTCGCCAAAGTAAATCACCCGAACGTCGCCACACTCTATGATTATGACCGCGAATCCGGCTATGGCCCGCGCTATCTGGTGATGGAATATGTCTCAGGAGAAACGCTGGACGAGCGGCTCAAACGGGGCAAGCTCACTGCGGTCGAAGCCGCTCCGATCTTTCGCCAAATCGCCGAAGCACTCGCCGCCGCGCATGCCCAGGGAATCATTCACCGCGATCTAAAACCATCCAACATCAAAATCATGCCGAATGGCGTGGTCAAAGTGCTGGACTTCGGGCTGGCTAAATCAACCGCGAAAGATTTGACGTGGACCGCGGCCAGCACAGGCGCGCGCAATGGCAAGGCCACCACCTTAACGCAGCCGCAGATGATTCTGGGAACGCCGGGCTATATGAGTCCAGAACAGGTGCGCGGCGAAAAAGCATTGGATCAACGTACGGATTGGTGGGCCTTCGGTTGCATGTTCTATGAGGCATTGTCCGGGCGAAACCCATTTCGGTCGCACACGATTGCCGATACGAATGCCGCCATCCTCGAAAAAGAACCGGATTGGAAAACCTTACCGATTGAAACGCCGACCGCTATCGTAAGGTTAGTTCATCGTTGCCTGCAAAAAGACCCACAGCGAAGAGTTCGCAACGTCAGCGAAGTCTTGCCAGAACTGAAAAATATCCAAGCCCCAGCCCGCTTGACGATAGTGGCCTATCAACTTCGCCGCGCCGCACCGCAATTGGGCTTGCTCGCCGCAGGACTTGCCATCTTGATTTCACTGTTTGCAACCTATCAGTGGCTCAAGCCAAAACCGAAAACGATGTTGGCAATCATTGCCGACCAATCCGCTTCGCCCTGTGATCTCAGCCAAAGCGAGGCCATTGCCAAAGCCATCAATGACAAGTTACGCAGCGTTCAGGGAGTAGAAATTGTCATCCCTATTTCGTCCGACCGAGGTCAGCCATTTCTGATGATTGACGCTGCACTTACGCAGACCGCATTGACCGCCGAGGCAACGACCATCCTCAAAGTTGCCGCAACCAATTGCACGAACAGTAGCTCACCTATCAATTACTCATTAACTCGAAAAGATGGCTCCTCGCTCAGCAGTGGAACCGCCACCGACCTAAGCCAATTATTGCTGAATGTGGTCAGCACTTTAAATTTGCCAAGTAAGGTGGAAGCCTGGCAAACGAGCGAAGAGGACCGCCAATATTATCGTGCGGTGGCGTTGTTGGAACATTATGTCAACGAACAATCCGTCAAAGATGCGCTCGATATTTTGCATCGGTTGGAACAAGCAGATCAGGTTAATCTGGCGCGCAGCAAGGCCGCATTAGGTTGGGGCTATTATCTACAAGACTACCTTTTGCAGGTAATCCCACCGAAGAATAGTAATCAAACGAATAACCGTGAAAAAGCATTAAGTTACTGCGACCAGGCAACGAATTTACAAAGAAATGATCCGAATGTTCTACTTATGTGTGGTCGGGTTTCTACTGCATTGGGAAACTTAGATAAAGCCATTACTAATTTTCAGTCCCTCTTACAACAACGAGAAAATGACCCTGAAGCCGTGCTGGAATTAGCCAAAGCTTACGAGTTCAAGGGAGAGGCCAAAAACGCAGAGACGCAATATTTACGTGCGCTTGCGCTCCGCCCTGGATATTGGGATGTTTATAATCAACTGAGCGGATTCTACTTTGAGCGGGGTGAATTCCAGAAGGCTGAAGAGTATGCCCAAAGAGTCACTGAACTACTCGACTTAAATCCAGTTGGTTTTAATAACTTAGGAATTACATTACTCTACCAGGGTAGATACGATGAAGCGATAACAGCATACTATCGCTCTTTAGATAAAAAACGGCTGCCTTCCACTTATCATAGCTTAGGAACAACGTACTTATATGCAGGGCAATGTAATAAAGCGGTAGAAGCCTTTCAGCAAGGAAAAACCCTCGACCAAGAAGATGCCGAATTTTGGGGAGCGGAAGGAGAGGCGTTAAGCTGTATGGGGCAAACCGTTCAAGCAGCAAACGCATACGAACAGGCCATCCGATTAATGAACCAGCAAGATGTTTCCAGAGATGCCAGTTCCCTTTCATTACTTGCCGAATGGTATGCCCGAAGGAATAATAAAAAACTGGCTCTTCAAAAAATTGAAGAAGCATTACAATTAGCCCCCCATAACTACGATTGTATTGTTAGCGCGATCAAGGTTTATAAATTAACCAATGAACCGGAAAAGCTAATGATTCAATTTGAAAAAGCAGTCAAGAACCGAAAAAGCTTATTTGAGGTAGAACATGATCCATGTGTTAATGAGATTACTGAACAGGAAACATACCGGAAAATCATCGAACAGCATAAAACCCAACGCGGTTAGCGTGGCCCTGATAGAGGAGGATCGAGGCAGACCCACGGGTTCCAACCGTGAAACAGGCCGCCGCGATCCAACCCATAGAACGACGACGCCAGCGTTAGTTGAGCAACTCGTCACCATTACTAATGACAATGGCAACATCACGGTCGAGCCAATGGAAAGAGACCTATACGATGGCGAGCAAATAAAGTGGATTTGTCAGGAGTTGGCTTGGGAAGTTCGCTTCGATCAAGTCGGCAGCACTACACCATTTGAGGGAGACGTATTTGGCCCTGGCCTGATTCCCTTGCCGGTGAAGCCTGAGAGTAGTCTGGATTTTCCCGTCGAAGAAATTCTCGAAGAGATATCAGGCCCCGTCAGAGATGACGCATCGGAAGGCCTTTACGCCTATTCCATTCAAGTGGGCGAGTTCGGGCCATTGCAGGCGCGCGTAAAATTCATTCGCGGTCCCAGACCACGCTAAGCCCGTCCTGCGCTTAAAAAGGGCCTCCCTTCATCTGCCCGCGCTCAACCGTCTCGCACGTTCAGATAACTCCTGCAAGATGGTTTGTTCCTGTGCTAATTTTTGCTGCAAGTCAGATTCACGTTGCTGGCTGGCGGTTTGGCGTATTTGTAATTTCCTGAGACTCGTTTCGGTCAGCTCTGTGCGGAAACGCGCGCTTTCATCGCCTTCACTGGTGGTAACCTCTGTCAACGATTGATGGATCGCACGCTCTTCGGCTTCCATTGCCTCTCGCTCCTCCTTCGCCGCTTTGAGGACAGCTTCCAGTTGTGCAATCTTCCATTGCTGAAATTCCATGCGTTGCTGAATCAGCTCCAATCGAAGTTGACGGATTTCGGATTGAAGCGCAGTGATCGGATCGGGATTCGCTGTTTGTGCGACCGCAGAGACAGCCGCCATCACGCAAAATAACAAAGGTAGGATGTGTCGTCGGCTCATTTCGGATTCCTCAAAAAAAGTCCGGGAACGCACGTCGTGCGCTCCCGGCAAAATCACAGAACAATTAGCAAATCGTTTTGCTGATCTGGACCGCAGTCAGTCCCGGATTTCCAGCGGTGGTCCCTTTCCATAAAATTGCTTCGACAAAATAGGCATTGCGATTGAAATTAAAATTCCAGTTAGGCCAACAAACCGGAACGCTGCGCAATTGAAACAGCGCATTGGGCGCGAACGCATTGCTGTCCAGCGTCATTAAGGTCGTCACGATGCCCGTGTTCAGGTCAACAGCTTTCAGGCGCACGATCACGCGCTCATCTTGTCCGTTGTCGCGGAAGCGAACCGCCAGGCTATACCCATCTCCTCCCGCATCTACCAATCCGTCCAACGCAACTACGTTATAGCGAATCACGGCGGTGGTATTGGCGGGCGTGGCGAGATTGAGGCGCGCCGTGGCTTCCGAATAATTGACTTTATTAAGGTCTGCTTCATCCACTGTTCCGGCGGACGCAACCGTCGTCCAGGGTTTAGCAAAACCATTGTCCGCCCGCGTTTGAAGCGGCAGGGCAAGGGTGAAAATCGTAGCAAGAATAAGGCTCAGAAATTGGCGATGGGCTAAGGTCAACATAGTTTTCTCCTCGATAAAATGAAATTGGTGAACAGCGATGCTCTGGCTGTGAGAGCAGATTTGTTCGACGTTGGGGCTGTTCATGGAGGTAAGCGACAGAGGCGGAGGAAACCTGTAAAAAAATAATTTGAGGCAAGACCGCATGTTGTATGTTGCCACCCCGGACGTTAGAGTAAAGCTTCGTTTTCATTCACAGCTTTTCATTCGTGGGAATCACCAATCCCAAAATCGAACACTCAAAAGCAGTCGAGTGCGAACCAGTCCATTCAAAACCCCATACTGGCGCGTGTTTGCGGTCTGGCACGAGATTTGGCTAAAGCCACGGCAGACTGTGGGAGGAAGAATAAAGATTTGCTTTTGATTTCGGTGAAACCGCTATGATTACACTACAAAATATTGAACGATTTTATGAACATGGCCCGACCAAAACCTGGGTCTTGCGACGTGTCAGCGTGAACATTGAGGAAGGCGAATTCATTTCGATTATGGGGCCGTCCGGTGCGGGCAAGTCTACGTTGCTGCATATTCTGGGAATGCACGACAACGCGTGGTTAGGCGAGTATTACTTTCTGGATAAAGCCGTGCATAAACTCAAACCGAAAGACCGCGCTGCGCTGCGCAATCAGCAAATCGGCTTTGTGTTTCAAAGCTATCATTTACTGGATCACATGACCGTGTACGAGAATTTGGAAATCCCGCTTTCGTACCGTGACTACAAAAAATCCGACCGCGAAGCCATCGTGGCTGATGTGTTGGATCGCTTCAATATCGTTGGCAAAAAAGATTTGTATCCATCGCAACTTTCCGGCGGTCAGCAACAATTGGTCGGCGTAGCGCGTGCCGTGATTGCCAGCCCCAAACTGATTCTGGCGGACGAACCCACAGGCAATCTGCATTCGGCCCAAGGCCAGGAAATCATGGAGTTATTCAAGAAATTGAATGAAGCCGGAACCACGATTATTCAGGTCACGCATTCGGAAGCCAATGCCGCCTACAGCAATCGTATCATCAAACTGGCCGACGGTTGGGTGGTTAATGATTAACCGGATGTGCCTCGCACACACAATTTGAGATGAACTCTAACAATCTGAAAGTCCTCATAGCCGATGACCAGCGCGATGTGCTGGAAGCCTTGTGGTTATTGCTCAAAACCGAAGGCTGGAAAATCGCCGATGCCGCCTCGCCCGCACAGGTTTTATCGCTCGTCGCCGAACAGGAATTTGACGTGGCGTTGATTGATTTGAATTACGCCCGCGATACGACATCAGGCAAAGAGGGGCTGGAATTGATGAGCAAGATCAGCGAACTCGACAGCTCTCTGCCCATCGTCGTAATGACCGCGTGGGGCAGTGTGGATGTCGCGGTCGAAGCGATGCGGCGCGGCGCGCGCGATTTCATTCAAAAGCCGTGGGAAAATGCGCGCTTGCTTTCGATCCTGAAAACACAAGCTGAACTCAGCCGCGCGCTGCGACAAGGCCAACGGCTCGCCGCCGAAAACGAAATGCTGCGCGCCGAAAAAGGCCCGACCATGATCGCCGAAGCGCCCGCGATGCAACCCGTGCTGGAAATGATTGAGCGGGTCGCGCCTTCAGATGCCAACGTGTTGATTACAGGCGAAAACGGTACGGGCAAAGGTGTCGTCGCCCGCGCCCTGCACAAGGCTTCGCCGCGCGCCAGCAAACCGCTGGTGACTGTCAACATTGGCGGATTGTCTGAAGGCGTCTTTGAAAGCGAACTTTTCGGCCACGTCAAAGGCGCGTTCACCGATGCCAAAACGGATCGCGTCGGGCGCTTTGAATTGGCCGATGGTGGCACCCTGTTTCTGGACGAAATTGCGAATGTGCCATTGTCGCAACAACCAAAAATGTTGCGCGTATTGGAAACCAGCGAGTTCGAGCGCGTCGGGTCATCCAAAACGCGCAAGGTCAACGTGCGAATCATCTCCGCGACCAATGCAGAGTTAAAGAAAGAAGTCGAAGCCGGACATTTTCGCCGCGATCTGTTGTTTCGGCTGAACACGATTGAGATTCACCTGCCGCCACTGCGCGAACGCCGCGAAGATATTGCGCCGCTCGCTCGTCATTTCCTCTGGCAACAACTACAACGCTATCGCAAAAACATTGATGGCTTCGACGCCGCCGCGATGCAGGCCATGCTGAAATACGAATGGCCGGGCAATGTGCGCGAACTGGAACATACCATCGAACGCGCGGTATTGATGGCCAATGGGACAACGATTCGCGCGGCAGATTTGGGGCTGGCAACCAGTTCGGAAAGCGCCGGAAGCCTGGACGATTTAAGCTTGGAAGAAGTCGAAGCGATGCTTATCAAAAAAGCACTGGCACGTTGTGATGGCAATGTTAGCCGCGCTGCCGACGCGCTCGGATTGAGCCGTAGCGCATTGTATCGGCGGCTTGAAAAATATGGGCTGTAAGCGCGAGCCAAGAGCCGTTTCGTAATTCATGCCCGAACCAAGCCTGCAAAATTCACCATCTTTTATTCGCCCACCACAGCGGCAATTGGCGCGAACGCCTCGACAGCGCAAACGCCGACTCCCGCATGATCTCCGGGTTTTCTTTCTGGCCTTACTGGCGGGATTTCCGGCAATCACCGTCTCAATGGTTTTGCTCTGGTTCAGCGACCGTTCGCCCAAAGTGCAATGGACGTTGACCTTGCTCGTAATTGGAGTCTGGTTGGGCGTCGCGGCAGCATTGCGCGAGCGGGTGGTGCGTCCGCTCCAAACGGTTTCCAATTTGCTCGCCGCGCTGCACGAAGAAGATTTTTCTGTACGCGCGCGCGGTGCGGGGTTGGATGATGCGCTGGGCGAACTGTTCATCGAGGTCAACTCGCTGAGCGAAACTTTACGGGAACAAAAGCTGGGCGCGATTGAAGCGACTGCATTGTTACGCGCCGTCATGTCAGAGATTGATGTCGCTGTGTTTACCTTCGACGGCGCGCACAAATTGAGGCTGGTGAACCGCGCAGGCGAAAAGTTATTGGCGATGCCCGCCGAACGATTGATGGGACAAAACGCCGAACGATTGGGGCTGAGCGATTCGCTGAATATCGTGGGGTTTCAGACCAAACAACTCAGCTTTCCCGGCGGTACAGGCAAGTTCGGTGTGCGGCACGGCAGCTTTCGACAAGGCGGTGTGGTCCACGATTTACTGGTGATTTCGGATTTGAGTCAGGCGCTGCGCGAAGAAGAGCGACAAGCGTGGCAACGCATCGTGCGCGTGTTGGGACACGAGTTGAATAATTCGCTGACGCCGATCAAATCCATCGCGGGCAGTCTGGCGTTGCTGTTCAGTCGCAAGCCTCGCCCCGAAGATTGGGAATCCGACGTGCAACGCGGACTGGATGTCATTGCCTCGCGTGCCGAATCGCTCAATCGGTTTATGACGGCCTACGCGAAGCTTGCCAAATTGCCGCAACCGACGATGCGGGCGGTCGAGGTCAGCGCGTTGTTGCGACGTGTCGTGGAGTTGGAACAGCGATTACCAATCGCACTGACACCAGGGCCTGAATTAACGATTCGCGCCGACGTAGATCAATTGGAACAATTGCTCATCAACATCATCCGCAACGCCGTGGATGCCGTGCTGGAACACGACGGCGGCGAAGTCAAAGTCGGATGGTCGCGCAAGGCACAACTGGAAATCACCATTGAAGACGACGGCCCCGGCCTTTCCGGCACAACCAATCTGTTCGTCCCCTTCTTTACGACTAAACCCACCGGCTCCGGCATTGGCCTTGTGTTGAGCCGCAACATCGCCGAAGCCCACGGCGGCAGCCTCACGCTGGAAAATAAACCTTCAGGCCACGGCTGCATCGCACGTTTACGGCTACCGCTTTAAGCCCAATAGCATTGAATTAAGCGGATGCACGTAGTAGCCAATTTATTTGCTGCTTTTCAGCCACCAAGCCTGAGCAAATAAATTGGCTACTACGTGTTGCGCCTTTTCCTTATTTCAAGGCCATTGCGCTTTAAGCCAATAACGCCACCTAACCAAGCGCGGGGTAATCCGTGTAACCTTTTGTTCCCGGTGAATAAAACGTTGAGAAATCGGGTTCGTTCAGCGGTGCGTTTTGGCGGAAGCGTTCAGGCAAATCAGGATTCGCCAAAAATTTCACGCCGTATGCAATTGCATCGGCTTTGTTCGCGGCGAGGTATTCTGCGCCGCGTTCTTGCGTAAAGTTGGCTCCAGCAACATACAGACCGCCATACAACGGACGTAATTTCTCATGCCAGCCCGCATTGGCGTGATCGCCCACGTGAACATACGCCAACCCCTTGTGGTTCAGTTGCGCAATCAGGTACGGATACATGTCGTCGGCGTCCGGTTCCTGAATGTCGTTGAACGGCATGGCGGGCGAAAACTTCACGCCGACCTTCTCGGCTCCCACTGCGGCGCTCATGGCGTCGAGAATCTCCAGAACAAAGCGGGCGCGGTTTTCCAGAGAGCCGCCGTATTCGTCGGTGCGCAGGTTCACAGGTTTCATCAGGAATTGCTGCACTAAATAGCCGCTCGCCGCATGCAATTCGACGCCATCAAATCCAGCCTGTTCGACGGCATTTTTCGCGGCAGTGGCAAAATCCTGAATGGTTTGCTTGACCTCTTCTGTCGTTAACGCGCGCGGTTCGACGAAGTCTTTCATCCCCTCGTCCGTGTAGTTTTGTCCTTTCGCGCGCACGTTCGAGGCCGAAACCGGTTGGGCGTGATTAGGCAAAAAATCCGGCAAGGCAATGCGGCCCGTGTGAAAAAGCTGCATGAAGATTTTGCCGCCTTTGGCATGTACGGCTTCGGGGACGCTGCGCCAACTGGCGATTTGTTCATCGGTGTAAATGCCCGGCGTGCGGACATAGCCTTTCGCCATCGGCGAAACGTTTGTGGCTTCTGTGACGATCAAGCCTGCCGAGGCGCGCTGCGCGTAATATTCGGCAACGTAATCGGGTTGTACGCCCACGTCATTCGCACGGCTGCGCGTCATTGGAGCCATCATCAGGCGATTGCTCAATTCCAGTTTTCCAAGTTTCAGTGGATCAAATAAGGTTGTCATAAATGCCTCGCAGTAAAACGCGAAGAAGAAAAGAAACAGCTCAGGATCGCGCGTTCGATGGCTCTTCCCTTCTTCGCGTTCTTCGTGAACTTCGTAGTGAAATTCTATTCCGCTGGTGTCATCAATTCTTACCAGGGCAAGGTTTCACCCAGGTGAATAAATGCGCCTGTCGGCCCGTCATCCGTCAAGGTCGCCAAAGCCACGGAGGTCTTGGCTCCATCCACCAATTCCATCGGGGCTTGCTCGCCGCCCATATCCGTTTTGACCCAGCCGGGATGTGCCGAATTCACTTTGATGTGGGTGTCTTTCAGTTCATTCGCTAAATGGACAGTAAACATATTTAATGCGGCTTTCGATGCGTTGTAGGCCGTATTGTGAAACCCGCTCGCAGCAATCGGCGAATTCGGATCACGGTTTAGTGTCAGCGAGCCAAGGATACTGGACAGGTTAACGATGCGCCCGGCGTCGCTCTTTTTGATGAGCGGCAACAAGGCTTGCGTCAAATCAATCAGTGAAAAGACATTGGTTTCAAAGGTCGTGCGCCAGGTTTCGGTCTGGGTTTCAGAAACCTTCACACCACCATCCAGTAAGACCCCCGCGTTGTTGATGAGAATGTCGAGCTTGCCGAAATTCTCTTCGATCAACTTCGCCGCGTTGGCATGTGTCGCCGTGTCCGTCACGTTGAGCTGAACGAACTGCGCATCCACGCCTTCCGCCTGAAGTTTTTGGACAGCTTCGGTTCCTCGTTTTTCATCGCGTGCGCCAACCAAAATGGTCACGCCTTGCGCGCCCAATTGGCGAGCGGTTTCAAAGCCAATGCCTTTGTTTGCGCCAGTAATTAATGCAACTTTTTTCGACATAATGGTTCCTTTCGTTATTCCTCACAATGAATTATTGATTGACTAAATTCGTCACGTCGGTCAGCTCCGGCGGGCATCGCGCCCAGCCGGGTTCTGCTTCGATAGAGCCGCCACACAGCAAAGCCCTACATAAAAGCTCGTTTGTATTGGTTTGGGATGTCGGCTGGCGCGTTTAATTCCTGCGCGGCGCGAAATGGAAAATAAGGATCGCGCAAGAATTCGCGGGCGATAAAAATGGCGTCGGCCTCGCCGTTTTGCAAAATCTCTTCCGCTTGTTTGGGTTCTGTAATTAATCCAACTGCTCCCGTTGCAATACCCGCCTGCGCACGAATTTCTTTGGCAAATGGCACTTGATAATTTGGGGCAACTGGAATTTGTGCGCGTTGCACATTGCCGCCAGACGAAACGTCTATCAAATCAATACCAAGGTTTTTGAGTTGCCGACAAAATTCAATAGATTGCGCCAAATCCCAACCACCGTCGGCCCAATCCGTCGCCGAAATCCGAACGAAAAGGGGCAAGCGATCTGGCACAACGGCACGCACTTCACGCGCAACCGCAAGCGGCAATCGCATCCGGTTTTCCAGACTGCCGCCATAATCATCGCGGCGCAGATTAGAAAGCGGGGAGAGGAATTCATGCAACAAATAGCCGTGCGCCATATGCAGTTCAATGACCTGAAAACCGGCCTCAAGACTACGTGCGGCGGCGGTCACAAAATCCTGCGTCACGCGCTCAAGATCAGCGTTCGTCATCGCGCGCGGTTGAGGATAGGTGTCAGCAAACGCCAATGCTGACGGCCCAATCACGTCCCATCCTCCATTATGAACATCAACTTTTTTGCCGCCTTCCCACGGGCGAGCGGTTGAAGCTTTGCGGCCTGCGTGGGCCAACTGAATGGCGGCCACGGCTCCCTGCGCTTGAAGAAACCGGGCAATTCGTTGATACGCTTGGGCGTGCGCCTCGCTCCAAATTCCGGCATCGTGTGGTGAGATACGACCTTCAGGCGAAACCGCTGTCGCCTCCATCATCACCAGCCCAGCTCCGCCAACTGCGCGGCTCCCAAGATGAACCAAATGCCAATCGGTCGGCATCCCGTCTTCGCTGGAATATTGGCACATCGGCGAAACCCAAATGCGATTGCGAAATGTCAGGTCGCGCAGAGTCAGGCTTTCAAATAATTTGCTCATACTTGGACAGTTACCCTTGATCAAAATTCACGCGTTTGTTCTTCGCGGGCTTCGCCATGAGGGTTTCGATATTTGTAAAATACGGCTCAGACCAATTTCACGCTCAGGGTGATTTCTGGCCCCGCCAACGCCTTCGATACCGGGCAATTGGTTTTGGCGATTTGCGCCTGTTGGTCAAACGTGGCGGCATCAATGCCGGGAACTTCGCCCTCCAACTCCAGTTCAATTTTCGGAATCACAAAGCCTGTTTCATTTTTAATGAGATGCACTTTGGCAATCGTGTGCAAACGGGTCGGAGTGAATCCGGCATTCCCTAATTGCGCTGACAACGCCATCGTAAAGCAGCCCGCGTGCGCCGCTCCGATGAGTTCTTCCGGGTTTGTGCCGGGGGCATCAGCGGAGCGTGAACCCCAATCATATTTGCCCTCGAAAGCACCGCTCCCCAATCTGATAGAACCTTTCCCGGCGGTAAGATTTCCTGCCCATTCGGCCTCTGATGATCTGACTGGCATGATTTTTCTCCTCCTCAATCAAGTTCGTGTTAAATTCAACTTTCGTAGCGACGGCTTTTCGTTTGCATTACTGCCGCAATTTCGATACGCTACGTTTCGTATTGGAAAATACGCCGGAGGTCAGGTGATGTCAAGTAGGAAAGTTTCTGACACAAAAACTTTACATTGCGAAGAAGAGTCATCCGTCAAAGCACTGGGGCGTAAGCGATGCCCGCTTACGCACCAAAACATTTTGTGTGCAACACGCACCTTGTTGGAAGAAATCGGCTTTGCGGATTTAACGATTGAAGGCATTGCCGAGCGCGCGGGCGTTGGCAAAACGACCATTTATCGGCGCTGGCCCAATAAAGCCAGTTTGGTGCTGGATGCTTTCATCGAAGCGACGATCAAAGAGATTCCCTTCCCTGATACAGGTTCGGTACAAGAAGATTTACGGCTGCAAATGCGGCGGCTCATTAAGTGGATGAACGGAGTCGAAGGCCACACGATTGCCAAATTAATTGGCGGCGCGCAGGATGATGCCGAATTGGCCGAGGCCTTTCGCTCACGTTGGCTCACCGGACGGCGCGAGGAAGCCCGACAAATCATCCAGCGCGGCAAAGAGCGCGGTGAAATTCGTGCTGATCTTGACCCTGAAGTTTTGCTTGATGCGTTATATGGCCCACTCTATTTTCGACTGCTGGTCGGTCACGCGCCGTTGACACCAGGATATGCAGATAAATTGGTAAGTCTGGTGATGCGTGGGTTGGATAGCTAACATTGGCAGGATAGCAGGTCGTAATAAATAAACGCCGCTTTGCCTTTTGTCTTCATTTTTGGTTGAATCGCTCCTCGAATTTTATGCCAAGACAAATACTTGATTCGCAAAAAATTTATACTGGTGTGGTGTTTGAAGTTGCGCGCGACCGCTTGCGAGAAGAGTCCGGGCAGGAAATCGTCCGCGATGTAGTGCAACATCCCGGCGGCGCAGGTGGCGTCCCGGTGTTTGCTGATGGACGAATCGCCCTGGTCAAACAATATCGGCATCCAGCCCGACGCGATTTATTAGAAATCCCCGCTGGCAAAATTGATGCCGGGGAAGCGCCCGAAATCTGCGCCGCGCGTGAAATTGAAGAAGAATTAGGAGTGCGTGTTGGGCGTATCGAAAAACTCGCAGAGTTCTATTCAACGCCCGGCTTTTGCGAAGAAAAATTGTTTGTCTATCTGGCGACCGAGTTGGAACCAAGCGTGCAAAAACTGGATCACGATGAAACGGTCGAGATTGTCTATTTGTCACTCGAAGAGGCTTGGCAATTGGTCGAAGCTGGCGAGATCGAAGACGCCAAAACGATCATCGCGTTAATGCTAACCAAACAAAAATTTTCTACCACAAACCCAACCGAAGCGTAGCGGAGTTACCCCATGAATCCCTGGCACGACGTAGACTTAGGCAAAGACGTTCCCGAATATTTCAACGCCGTCATTGAAATCCCGATTGGCTCCAACGTCAAATACGAATTGGACAAAACCACCGGACTCCTGCGCGTAGATCGCGTGTTGTTCAGCTCAGTGCATTACCCCGCGAATTACGGCTTTTTGCCGCGCACTTATTGCGACGATAACGATCCGTTGGACGTGTTGGTGCTGGGACAAACGGAAGTCGTCCCGCTGTGCATCATCCGCGCCAAAACCATCGGCGTGATGCAGATGATTGACCAGAACGAAGAAGACGACAAAATTATTGCCGTCCACGCCGACGACCCCGAATATCGGCACTATCGTGACATTTCGGAATTGCCCGAACATCGTCTTAAATCGGTGCAGCGATTTTTTGAAGACTACAAGGCGCTCGAAAACAAAAAGGTCAAAGTCGAACGCTTTATGGGCCGCTTCGATGCGTGCCACATCATCGAGAAAAGCATCAAGCTGTATGACGACATGCGCGGCGAGTTGTTGGGGAAATAGGCGGTGCTATTTTTTCAGATTGAGTACGGCGCGCACTAAGGTTTCCACCATATCCCAATCCTTTGCCTGAGGAGAAATCAAATCAAAATGGCCGGCACTAACAGGCACTGACAGGATTGCTTTATCCCCTTTTTTATCCGCCGCCGCCGCAAAATCCTGACTTTGTTTTATTGGAACAATGCGGTCTTCGCCACCGTGAAGCAGCATCACCGGTACTTTCAGCGGCAACAATTCAATCGGCGACGTTTGTTGATAGCGTTCGGGAAATTGTTCTGGCGAGCCGCCCAGCAGTTTATTGACGGAATCATCGCAATTCGGGCGATAGTTTCGGAGATCCGAAATCCCCGCCAACGATACGACGCCCGTCAATGGCAACGGGTTCGCCGAATACAGCACACTTGTTTTCGGCAGGTTCTTACGCGCCGCCAACCACAGCGCCAATTGTCCTCCGGCGGAATGCCCAATCACCACGACGCGCTTCAAATCCAGCGGATGCTTTTTCGCTACTTCGCGTAAATAATCTGCTCCGTTCGCTACGTCCTGAAACGTCCCCGGCCACGCGCCGCCGACATTGCCGATGCGGCGATATTCAATTGTCCAGGTGGCGACGCCCAGCCGGGTCAAGGCATCAGAAAACGCAGCCAGATGATGTAAATCGTATTCGGCAAACCAACAACCGCCGTGAACCACAATCACCACCGGATGTTTGCCCTTGGTTTTCGGCAAACGCAATTCGCCAAATTGCAGGGGATCGCTGCCGTAGGCGAGGCGGTGATCAGCAGGCGGTTTCGGCAACTTTTGAATATCGGCAAAGGAAACGTTTTGCGCCCGTACAAATGAACAAAACGTCAGGCTCAGGAAAAGCGAAAGGACAAAAATTGCCCGTGATTTGGCGATAGGTGTGATGTTCATTTTGGATTAGGCGGGATGGGTTCAGAACACCATTTGCAGCGCACAACCTCGTACTGCTTTTCTTTGGCGACCATTTGAACGCGATAACATTTGGGGCAACGCCGGGCCAGTTTTTTTGCGACCGTATGCGAAATAAGCCAATAAACTATAGGGTTCACGCTGCCCTCCTCTTCTTAATGGAGAATCCGTTTTTTCACCATCCCACCGCTGGCATCTGCAATGTGGTGAATGACGACAAATGCCGAGGCATCTATTTCTTCGATGATGGATTTGACCTTGGCGATCTCCAGACGGGTAACGACGCAATACAGAATTTCCTGCTCGGTTTCGCTCAGGCCACCGCGTCCTTGATACACGGTCACGCCACGACTCAGGTCGTGCAGAATCGCGCGCCGAATGTTCTGACTGTGAGCGGAAACGATAGTGATGCCGTGATATTCCTCAATGCCATAGACCAGAAAATCTACTGTTTTAGAAGCGGAAAAATACGTCAGCATCGAATAGAGCGCCGATTCAACTCCGAGCAAGAGGGCCGCCGCCGCAAAAATAAAAATGTTCAGAATGAGGATGACATCGCCGACTTTTAGAATGTGGGTGCTTTTGCTGACGAGCAATGCGGCGATTTCTGTGCCGTCCAGCACCGCCCCGCCACGCATCGCCAGGCCGATGCCTGCGCCAATAAAAAAGCCGCCAAAGATAGCCGTCAACAATTTGTCCGACGTGACGTCAGGAAATTTTACAAAGGCCAGACACAGGGAAAGGCCCGCAATCGCAAGCGCGCTTTTGAGCGCAAACGCTTTGCCAATTTGTTTGTAACCAACGGCAATGAACGGCAAGTTGATGACGGAAATCAAAATAGCCAACGGAATCCCGGACATACTCGACAGCAACATCGAAATCCCGGTGACGCCACCATCAATAAAATGGCTGGAAAGCAAAAAGCCTTTCAGCCCAAAGGCAGCCGAAAAGATGCCCAATAAAATCAGGCCCGTATTAAGAGCAAATCGAGAACGTGAATTCATCTTGCCATCATAGTATGCGCATCCGCCTGCTCAAAGTTGGTGAAGGGCTATTTCATTTTCAGCGGTAGCACGAGATGAGTGGGAGTTTGCCTGGAGTGAAATACACGTTGCGTCGCCGCCTGATAATCTGCATCACTCGCCTTGAAAATATTCTCGACGAACTTCTGCGGGTTGCGGTCATACAGCGGGAACCAGGTGCTTTGGATTTGCACCATAATGCGATGCCCTTTCTTGAAGGTGTGATCGGCCCAGCGAATGTCAAAATCGTATTTCGTGATTTCGTTCGGTGTGATTGGCTCCGGCTTCTCAAAACTGTGGCGATAGCGACCGCGCAGAATTTCGCTCGCGACCATCAACTGATAGCCGCTCATTCGCATGTCACTGGGCCACTCTTCGGGATAGACATCAATCAGCTTCACGACCCAATCGCTGTCGCTGCCGGAGGTCGAAGCGAACAGCTTGACCAAAATCTGACCGGAGATCGTTAAGTCTTCGGTCAACACATCGGATTCCCAACTCAACACGTCAGGCCGATTGTGGACAAAGCGTTGATCTTCGACGAGCCAGGTGCGCCAATCGGAACCTTTCGGATGATAGGTTGCCTGAATCGGGCGGGCGCGATACGGCACGGGGCGTTTCGGGTCGGAAACATATTCATCAAAGGCTGTTTCAGTCGTGGGCGCATCGAACGAAAGTTTACCATCGGCCCGTAAATACAGGTTGCGCCCGCTATAGCCTTGTGTCGGCGGCCAGGCGGAGTGTGCTTTCCATTCATTACTGCCGGTTTGAAAGGTCGTCGCTTCAGGCAAGTTGATTTTGCCTTTGCCTTTCAAATGCTGCGCGAAAAATGGGCGCTGAATGTTGTAGTTGTAATGCCGCCCCGTCGCACTGCCGAATTGAATTTTACCGAGACTGTCGCCTTTACCGCGCGCCCATCCGCCGTGATTCCAGGGGCCGATGACGACGAAGTTCTGATTGTTCGTGTCGTATTTTTCGAGCGCCTCATAAACTTTCATCGGGCCGTAATAATCTTCCTGATCCCACCAACCAATGACGTTCAGCGTCGGCACGGAAACTTTGTTGATATGCGTTGCCAGCGCGCGTTGTTGCCAGAACTGATCGTAGCTCGGATGTGCGACGTAATCATTCCACGTCGGGATTTTGCCTTTCAGATATTTTTCGTTGACGTTCGAGAGTGCGCCCAATTTCAAATACCAATCATAGGTGTCGTAGCGGTCGTGCTGAAAAAAGTAGCCGTCTTTTGTGCTTTCCATGCTGACAGCATATTCAAAACCATACGTCAGCCGAAACGCACCGTTGTGAAAAAAATCATCGCCCATCCACACATCACCCATCGCGGCTTGTGGCGAGACGCATTTCAGCGCGGGATGCGGATCGAATTGCGCCATCACGGTGGTCCAGCCCGGATACGAAATCCCGAACACGCCGACGCGCCCGTTGTTGTTCGCCACGTTTTTGATCAGCCAGTCAATCGTGTCATACGTGTCAGTGCTTTCGTCAAAAGCTTTCGGGTCGCTTTTGTTCGCACGCGGCGGACGCGCCATCACAAACTCGCCTTCGGATTTGTAACGTCCGCGAATGTCTTGAAACACGAAGATATAGCCGTCCTGGACGAGTTCAGGAAAGACCGCATTCAGTGAGTCTGACGATCTGCCGCTGGCGCTATAAGGCGTGCGTTGCATCAGGAACGGCAATGGTTCTTTGTTTTTTTCGGGGACGAAAATCTCTGTATACAATTTCAAACCATCGCGCATCGGAATCATCGCTTCGAGGCGTTTGAACTTGACGTTAGTCGTGATCTCAGGCTCTTCGTTGCGTGATTGGGCAAAAGTGAAAGAGGAAAAAACGATAAGCACGATAGCAAGGACGGGGCGTTTGAGATTTTGCATGCAATAGTTTCTCCGTTTGGCTTAATTACCGAGTGCTTCGACGATCAATTGATTGCCGCAGTTCGCGCAAATTTTCCACCCTTCATCCACAGGCTTCGAGCAGTTGCCGCAGACCAGTTGAGCGCCGCGCAAATTCGCGCTGCAATAGGTGCAGAACGAGTCGTCTTCGGAGGAAACCTGCTGGCATTTTAGATTGTCGCAAAGTTTCCCGCGTGGTGTGCTGAGTTTGGCTCCTACCAATTTCAGACGGGTCTCTTCGCCGAGTTTCCGATACTGCCCATTCAGGATGTTTTCATACTCTGACGATGCTGCGTACTGCGTAATTTCCTTCACGCGCACGGTCGGATAAGGATGTGTTTCCTGCACGAAAACATAAAGCTTCATCATCTTGTCAATCAACGAATCTTCGCCGATTTCTTCGTATTTTTCGGCTTGCGCGATCACTTCTTCACGGTTCAAATCTTCGCCGAGATGTTTCGAGTAACCCGCGAGTTTACCGAGCGCGCCCGCCACGGCTTCCGGGTTTTGCGTCGCAATCAACGCGGCACGATCACACGATAATTCTGCTTTGCGCGACCAATCCAACAACGCAAGCTGCATTCCCAAACTCGCCACCTGTCCCAAGCCCATTGGCAAGGCTTGTTCAATCATCGCTGTGCCAAAGTTGCGCAGCGCGTTTGCCGCCGAGTTGTACAGCACGTGATCGCATTTCACGTGACCGAGTTCGTGACCGATGATCGCCAGCAATTCGTCTTCGGTCATAATGTCAATCAGCGCCGAGCAAACGACGATGGAATAATTCTCCATTCCCATCGCAAACGCATTGATCTGCATATCGGTGCTGATGTGCAGTTCCGGCAGCTTGCGCACATCCAACACCTGAGCCATTCGTACGTATTGTTTATACAGCGATGGATACTGACGCGGCCCTACGCGAATACTGCTCGACGTATGCTTGATGCGCATATACCGTTCGGCAATTTTTTCTGAGAGAAAGCGGACAAACGTAGGCAGCAACGGAACCTTCTTCAGCGATTCAGTTGCCTGCCGATCCGCTTGATGCTGGAACGCGGTGTGCGAAATATTCGGAAATTCTTTGAGATCAGCTTTCAGCGCCATAGATGAAACCTCGTATGAATTTTCTTCCACAAAGTCACACGAAATAACACGAAGGCATCCAGTTCTGTTCGGCTTCGTGAATCTTTGTGTGGCTTCGTGGACAGATCATTATTTTATCAGGCGATTCGCCCACCGCCATTTTACGCGAGCCAGTAACATATCGCCACGAAAGTTGGCCGGAATCACTTCACCCGCTGCAATCCACGCTTCGTCGCGGCGGATATTGCCGACATGAAAGTTACCGTAATGCGGCACGCGCGTCGGATCATTGAGGCCGTCACCGATGAGCGGAAACACGATGCCTTCGGTGTTGCGCAGCAATTGCATCGAAGCAACATCTACTTGCGCTAAATACAGTGGCGCACGCCATCGCATCACGTTCGCGTTGGCTTCGGCTTTGCGCGTGTAGCTCAAATACAGTGCGTCCGAATGCACTAACCAATGCTGCTGTGTCGTGGACATTGTCAACGCTTCGCCATTGTCCCAAGCCCACGATTTCGGCTCTGACCAATGCAAGCCATCGCTGGATTCGCTGATGTAGCCGCGTTCATCTTCGGCGCGAATCGTCAGGTAATATTTGTTGCGGTACTGGATTAATTGCGGCTCCAGCAAGCCGCGCTTCACATCGTTTTTCAGTTCCGTGCCGACGCTTTTGACTTTGATTGTTTTGCCGTCAAAGCTGCATAGCAACGTCGTCACCGAAAACGCCGCGCGCTCTTTCGGGCGAAACGAAACGGGCAGCAGCAAATCGCCATTCGGCAAAATCACAAATTGCGACGATCCCATCGCATAAATCGCGGAGTTGCGCGGATCGTCCCATTTCAATCGTTTGCGCTCTGACCAATTGCCTTTGGCATCACGAATCACGTAGACCGGAAAGCGTTGTGGTTGTTCAGGAAAATATTTTCCGTTGCGGTAATAAATGATTTCGCCCAATAAAATCAGGCTTTTTGTCGGTGGATGATATTCCGGCGTGAAGTCGCTGGCGGCTTCCTCAACATCGTCTTTATAGGGAAATCGTCCGAGGCCGGGAACCGGTTTCGCGTCGCTCCAGGTTTTGCCGTTATCGCGTGATTCCTGCCAATGCAGCGGGCCGTAGTAATCGGAGCCGGAGATTTCCTGCTTGGTCAGAAAAATCGTTTTATTCGGCAACACGCAAAAGCGCGGCAGAAACCACGTAATGCCGCCGTCGCGTCCTTTGTGCATTGTCGAAACGGTCACACTTTGGATCAAGTCATTCGAGCTTTGTGCCAATGCAATTGGACCAGCAACAGCCATCAGAGCTAATAAACATCGAGCAATCACACGATTTGTCCTTCCCAGTTGAGCATTCATAACGATTGCCAAAATTGTGTTTGGGCCAAACGGTGCTTCAGTTCCAACACTTCTTCCGCCGACAAACTGCGACGCGGCGGAAGGCAGCCTCCACAATCAAGGCCCAGATGTTGCAGCATCGCTTTGACCGCAGCGTTGACCGGATAGCGCAGGCCAATCGCAATGACTTCGTTGATGATCGCTTGCACCGCCCGCGCCTGTTGCCATTCGTTGCGGCGCGTGAGTTCGTACAGTTGCACAAATTGCTGCGGCATCACGTTATAAAAGCTGCCGATGCCACCGTCCGCGCCCATCACCAACCCAGCCGTCAGCATTTCATCCGTGCCATAAAATATGGTCGCACCTTGCCGTTTGAGTTCGGACATTTTGTACAAATCGTTGTCCGTGAATTTCAGCCCGTGAACGTTGGGGATTTCGCACAATTCCAGGATTTGCTGCACGGAATTCATGACCGGCGCAAAGGCCGGGAAATAATAAATTAACAACGGCAACGCCGAAGCAGAAGCAATGGCCTGATAATACGCTTTGATTTCGGCAAACGAATAATTGCCAATCGGAGGTAAGGCACTGATCGCGTGCGCCCCGATTTGCGCGGCGTGTTCTGCCAGATCAATCGCTTCTGCCGTGTTCATCGCACCAACGTGAATCATGACAATTTTATCGGGTGGGGAAAGCTGCACCGAAGCTGCCGCGACCAGCTTGCGTTGCGCTGCGGGCTGCTGCAATCCTTCGCCCGTTTGTCCGCACACATACACACCATGTACACCGGCAGCATACACATGAGTGAGCAATTGCGCGTAAGCTTCTGCATTGAATTTTCCAGCTCTATCAATTGGCGTAACAATGGCGGGCAAGATGCCTTCCAATTTTTTCATGTCATCAGTTCCTTCAAATTGTACAGCCCAGGATTGATTCTCTGGGGCGGTTGTTTTATGACTGGGATTGTACGAGTTCTGAAGGATTTTGAAAGCCAACCCAAACACGTTTGAGGAAATATGAAATTGAATCTTTTGCTTTTGCTCCTGCTCCTGCCTTTCGCCGTCGTTGCGCAATCCCAACCCGCGCGTGGCTACTCAATTCCGGTCATTGATTTGGCAAACGAAACGCAGCGCCAAACCATCGTAGACCGCGAACCGGGGCAATACCTCGGCCATCCGACCACGGTCTTGCTGGAAGACAACAAAACCATCATCACCGTCTATCCGAAAGGCCACGGCAAAGGCGCGATTCAAATGAAGCGCAGCACCGACGGCGGCAAAACGTGGTCGGAGCGATTGCCGACACCGAAGAGTTGGGAAACGTCGCTGGAAACACCAACCATTCATCGCGTGATTGATAAGAAAGGCAAGAAACGGCTGATCGTGTTTTCCGGCTTGTATCCGATTCGTTCCTCGCTCAGCGAAGACGACGGCAAAACCTGGAGCGAACTGAAACCCATCGGCGACTATGGCGGCATCGTAGCGATGGGCGCGGTCGAGCGATTAAAGAACGGCGATTACGTCGCGCTCTTTCACGACGACGGACGCTTCTTTCGCAAAGACGGCAAGAAGTCGCCGTTGATGACGCTCTATCAAACCTTCTCGCGCGATGGCGGCTTGATGTGGTCGGAGCCGCAAGAGCTTTTCAAATCCGATCAGATTCACCTGTGCGAACCAGGCTTGATTCGCTCACCCGACGGCAAGCAGATTGCGATGCTGTTGCGTGAAAATCGCCGCAAACAAAACTCGCACGTGATGTTCACGAACGACGAATGCAAAACGTGGTCAGCCCCGCGCGAATTGCCCGGCGCGTTGACCGGCGACCGACACACCGGCAAGTATGCGCCCGATGGCCGCCTGTTCATTTCCTTCCGCGACACTACGCTGGAAAGCGCGACGAACGGCGATTGGGTCGGCTGGGTTGGCAAGTACGAAGACATCGTCCACAACCGCGAAGGCCAGTACCGCATTCACTTGATGAAGAATCACAAAAACGCGAGCGGCTGGAATGCCGACTGCGCCTATCCCGGCGTCGAAGTCCTGCGCGATGGCACATTTGTCACGACGACGTACGGACATTGGAATGAAGGCGAGTTGCCGTATGTGGTGAGCGTGCGATTGAAACTGAAAGAATTGGATGTGAAAGCGAAGCAGAAATGGAACTAAGTCAGATGAAGAGGCTTCTAATTCTTCCCTTTTTACTTTGTGCCTGCGGTGGTACTTCTGTCTATAAACCTGATATTCAAAGCACTAATTCTCCAAAGGGACCGTATCAAGTAAAAGTAATCACAAACTTTAAGCCCCAACAATCTCTGGGCGTCGCCAGCCTAATCAAACTGAATGCTAACAAAAATGGCGCTGAGTATGTGACGGATGTCTTGCTTGGCGATAATGAGTACGATGATAACGAGTGGTACAACGCTTACCCCGATAATATTTGGGTAAACGAATCGCTCTTACGCTTTGGTCAGAAAAAAGGGTTTCTAGATAATTCCCCTGACAGGATTTTTTTGCAGAATGCATCAAGCAAAACGATCAAGTATTTGGTTATACGTTCCACAGAAATTTTTGTCATCTTTGATGTTCGAGCCAATTCTTGTCTGGAAATACAAACCGCTGATAGAGATGATGCTACTTGGCTTAGCGTAAAAGGAGAGAGGGAGCAAGGTCGGATAATCGAATCTAAAGGGTATACATTTGCTCCGCCTGACATGCAAAAATTGCCATCTCGTTATTGTGTAACAATCAAGGAGGATTACATAGAAACCACTAGCCCAAATCGCAATGCGTGGGATGGTCAAGCCCTAATCGCTCCGCAGATATCTGATTGTCACTGCTCAAATCAGTAAACGGGAAATCACAACCGAATAAGCGTCAAAGGGAACGATCACCAGCGCAGCACCTGCAACAAATTCGAGTAATCATCCCGCCACACTTTGACGCGCGCGCACTTCAGTGATGCGCATTAGAACCGAAACGTGTATTGCACTTTGCCTGTCACGCGCGTGCCAACGCGCCGAAAGGTCAGCCCACCGAACTCTTGCTCCCAGCCCTGATTGAAAACCAGAAACAGATCGTTGCCCGGTTTGAGAATCCAGCGCAAACGGCTTTGCAAACCGACGTTCCGCGATTCGTTGTCGTACTGAATAAAATTCGCCACCGTGAAAAACGGCGAGAACGCATAGTCCGCGCGCAACGCCCAGATGCGCGCGACAAAGTTTCCTTGCGGCAAGCGCGCAAAGGTTTGATTGACCGTCACGCCCGCCTGAAAGTGTGGCGCGAGTTTGAAAAGCAATTGCGCGGAAGTTTCATCCGCGTGGCCGGAGAAGTAACTACCGAACCACCACGTCGCAAACAGTTTCCACGGGCGTTTGTCCGCCGTATCAAGCTCGGCGCGATAGCGCGTGAAACGATAATCGCCTGCTGGCAACCGGACGTTCTCGGCAATTTGAAATGGCACGAAGAGCCGCTCAAACGTGGGAACCCAATTCAATTCGACGCGGTCGCCTGTATTGAACTCCCAATTGACGGGCGCAGTAAACAAGCGCCAGCTTTCAATCTTGCCGACATCGTTGCGGCGATAAGCAGTGAAGGAAAATTCATTGAACATCTGGCGCACGTTGAGAAACTTTTTCGGGCGCGGATTGAATTCCGTGCGCACGCTGAATTTATCTATCGCGCGGCGTTGCACAAAGCCGAGCGCCGGGCTGAAATCTTTGCCGACGTGCCGGTATTCCGCGTAGCCCCACCAGCGATCATTCGGGTAACTGCCAATCACGCCGAACGTCGTGTCATCGCCCGTTAAGCCCGCGCGCGTGGTTTTCATCGCGTAAGCATCCACCGCGAAGTTACGATTGCTGCCCAAAAAATTCGCTGTCGCCAGCCGCATATCTGCACCGAGTGTGCGACTCGATTCTTTGTTGACGGGATCGCCTTCGGTGTACATGCCGCCAATGAACGATTGCTTGAAGAGATTGCGCTTGAAGCGTCCGACGAAATAGTTTTTGGCTTCGGTGAACGGCGTCTGCTGCGTGCGGATCGCCAGCGCGCCGATGTCGAACTTGCCCGCTTTGCCCGTCAGTTTTGTCCCGGCGAAAATCGGCACTTCCACTCCGTCGAGCAATCCGATGCGACGGCTGAAAAACGGAATCAATTCCTCGCCGCGCACGACGGAACGTCCGAAATCAAAGACGCCCGCGTTTTCCAGAAAGAAGGCACGCTTTTCAGGAAAGAAGAGCGGAAAGCGCGTTAAATTGATTTGCCGATTGTCTACTTCGGTTTCGGCAAAGTCGGTGTTGATGGTCGAAGTCAGCCGCAAACCGGGCGTGATGTTGTAGAAAATATCGCCGCCCACATCGCCTTCAAAACGATTGTTGCCGCGCTCATCACGAATCCAGCGCCCGACTGCGAACGGACGAACATCCAGCCCGCGCCCCTGCTCGATTTCCGCAAAGCCCGCGAGTTCGCCTGCTTCCGACACTTGCGTGAATTCGACATCCAGGCGTGGCGTGGCCCAGCGATCTTCCTCAATCTTGCGCACGATGACGCGCGAGAAATTGAAGCCCCAGACATCCTGTCCCGGATTGAAACTCAGTGACTTGAACGGAATTGCAAACTCGGCGCTCCAGCCTTGTGCGGTACGTTTGGCGCGCACGTTCCAGATGGCGTTCCAGTTGAAATTGATGGTGCGCTGATTCTCGACGATGAGGCCGTCAATCAAGGCTCCGGCGGGGTTTGTGGCAAAGTAAAACGCATTGCGCCGGTCGTGAAACGTGTCGAGCAGAATCGCCACGCTGTCGTCAATTTCCAAAGCCGCATCGCGTGCCATTTGCGTGCCGACGATCTTGTTTGGCTCGGCGTCATAACACGTCACACCGATGTACAGATTGTCCTTGTCTTTCAGCAACCGAACTTCGGTGCGTTCGGAGGCATCGCTGTCCGGCTTCGGTTCACGTTGCAGAATTTCACTAAGTTGCGGAGCCTGCGCCCAATCCGCTTCATCCAGCACGCCGTCCAGCGCGATTTTGCCAGTCGCTGCGCCAACCGCAACGCGTTTGGTGTTTTGCGCAAAAGTGGGAGGGGAAAACAGCAGGGTCGTCAGAACCAACAACCACAAAATCTTCAGGTGAGATGAATGCTTCATCTGCTGTTACCCCCGCAGTGCCGCCGCCGCTTTTTGCGCGCCTGTAAAGCGACGATTCACTTCCTCCCAATGCACGTTCAGCAGAAACGCATCAATGTATTTCGCCGCCGCCGATCCGTAATCTATGTGATACGAATGTTCGTACATATCCAACGCCAGCAAGGGACACGAAAACGGCGCATTGTGCATGTGATCCCAAGCCCAATAATTATGCAGTTCGCCGGTCTGAAAGTTATGCGCAAGGATCACCCAACCCGAACCGCCAGCTAAGCCCTGCGCCGTTTTGCGAAACTCCGCTTCCCATTGCTCCGGGCTGCCGAACGCCTGTTTGAGCGCAGTCAATACATCGCCGCCCGCTTTGCCGTCGCCGCCGAGATTGGCGAAATACAGTTCGTGCAAAACAACTGATCCGGTACGCACAAGCTCCTCGCGTTTGAGGTCGGCGTACACATAACCGGGTACCTCTTTATCCACGACCGCCGTCGCCAGCCGTTTCTCGATGACATTGAGCGCACTCACTGCACCCGTGTAATTGTTTTCGTGATGCGAGCGAATTAGCTTTTCAGAAAGTCCTTTGAGCTTGGCCGGATCAAAGGGCAGTGCCTTGGGTTGATGTTGCCCAGCAAAGACACGCGCGCTGTTGGGCGCGGCAGTTTGGGCTTCAACAGGCGGCGTCAGCGCTAACCCCGTGCCTCCCGTTACAATAGCCTCGATAGCTGTTCGTCTGGAAATAGTTTGCATGTTTTCCTCACTAAATGTTTTTGACCAGAGAAGAGAGGGAGCTTAGCAGGTTGGCTGTCGAAGGAAAACAATTTGCATTGACTGTTCCGCCTCACGATCAGCTTCACGCACTACCACCGCAACACCTGCAACAAGTTCGAGTAATCATCCCGCCACACTTTGACGCGCGTATTTTCCGGGACGACTTGCCAATTCGATTTCGTCGCGAGCCCACCCAAATCTTCCCGCGACCGTGCCATCACGACCCAGGTCGAGGCTTCTTTGCCGATGCTCAAGTCTTCATCGCGGTCGTCAAAGCCCATACACATCAAGTTGCGCGTCTTCGCTAAATTCGCCAGCAGCGAATGCAAGTCCAGATGCCGGTTGGAAATCTGAAACGCCAGCATTCCACCCGGCGCGAGCTTCGATAAATACAGATTGAGCGCCTCTTGCGTTAGCAAATGAACGGGGATCGCGTCGGAGTTGAAAGCGTCCATCAGGATCAAGCCGAATTGACCGTTGGCCGCTTGTGTCAGCGTGTGGCGCGCGTCACCTTCGACAATATTGATGGGGGCATTCGCGCACAAATGGAGGTAGGTGAAATGTCCGGTGTCACGAGCGAGTTTGATGACCAGCGGGTTGATTTCGTACATCGTCCAGCGTTGACCTTTCTTCGCGTACGAAGCCATTGCGCCAGTGCCGAGGCCGATCACGGCAACATCGGGCGAAGCGGGTTTGGCATTGTAGGCTTCAAAGATTTGGCCGACGGGGCCGCTCGGATGAAAGTACGACAGCGGTTCGCATTGTTTGCCGAGCGTCAGGTTTTGTGTGCCGTGAATCGTTGTGCCGAGATACAAGCTGCGCGCGTTGCGGTTGCGATCCAGCGTCACCGTCAACGCCCCAAAGTAATTGCGCTCGGCGATCAACGTTTTGGCAATGTCGGGCGTGAAGAAAATGCTGCCGATCAACACGGCTCCGAGTGCAAAAGCGAGGCGTAACGGATTCGCCGTCATTACGTGATTGATAAAAATCAACGGTACGGCAAAAACCAAAGCAACACGCTCCATCATGCCAATTTGCAAACCAGACGCGAACCACGACAGCGCCGCAACAGCGATGCCAACGCCCAGCGCGAACAATGCGGCTCGCCCCTGTTCACGCGTATCGCTCCAAACCTCGCTGTTCATCGGCAACACCAAACACGTCAACACAATCGTCAGCGGATATTCGGTCAGCGCATGGAAAAGCACGGGAGCCAGGAGCGCGTTGAATAATCCGCCCAGTAAACCGCCCACCGCAATCCAAACATAAAATTCCGGCAAATGTTGGACAGACGGGCGATCTTCCGCCAGCAATTGATGACACAACAACGCTGCCAGTCCGAAGAAGATCAAATGCACAAGCACCAATAGCCACGCTGGTTCCGTCGCTTTGGCCGCATAAATCAACGTCAATAAAATCGCCGCGCCCGGCAGCCATCGTGCCAACCCAAACGTCGAAACGATTTGCCTGCGCGCAAACGCGAGCGTGAAGGCCAACAAATACAGCGAAAGCGGGATGATCCAAAACAACGGCGTCGGCGCAATGTCGGTGGTGATATACGTCGTCGCGCCCAGCATCAGGCTCGACGGTACAAACGCAAGGAAAAGCCAGCGCAATCTGCGATTCCAGGTGAGCATAAAATCAGGGAGTTCTTCGGTGACGGTTAATTGCGCGGTGTTCTTTCGCGTAGCCCAGGCACAGGCAAAAACAGCGGCGACAAATACGACAAACAAGGCGGCCCAAATTCGCTTTTGCTCCGTCAGATTCCAATACGGTTCGAGCAGAAAGGGATAGGCGAGGAGCGCTACAAAGCTTCCGGCATTGCTGGCGGAATAGAGGTAATATGGATCGTTTTTTGTCGTCGCAAACCATCGTTGCAGGATGATGCCATTGGCCGAAAGCAATAACACAACCCAGCCGACCGTCATTGCCAAATACTTCAACACCCACCACGCATAATTGGCTTTTCCGGGTGCGGGCGCAACAACGGCGGCAAACAACAACGCACTTGCCGCAATCCCCGTCACCAATAAAACCGGGTGTGCCAGCGTTTGTTGCCTGTGATGGAGCCGCATCGTAATCAAATAACCATACGCATAGCCGAGCAATAACACGCCCTGAAAAAAGAACACACACGTGTTCCACACCGCAGGGGTGCCGCCCGCCAACGGCAGGATCGCTTTGGCAATCATCGGCTGCACCAAAAACAACAAACCAGAGCCAAGAAAGATGGTGACAGCAAACAGAGTTGAGATTTTTCGGGAGGAGTTGTCTGTCATCGCTCATTAACGCGGAATGATCCAGGGAGTCACGTAAGCATAGAACATCACAATTAAACCGACGATAGTAGCCAACACCAGACTATGCCAAAAGACGGCTTTGAAAATTGCGGCTTCGTTGCCTTGCTGCTGCGTGGCGGAACTTGACACGACAATAGATTGCGCATCAATCATCTTGCCCATCACACCGCCAGCGGAATTCGCAGCCCCCATCAAAATGGGGCTTAAATTCAATTGCTCGGCGGTCACTTTTTGCAGGTTTCCGAACAGTGCGTTTGAGCCAGCATCAGTGCCTGTCAGCGCCACGCCAAGCCAGCCCAGCATCGTGCCAAAAAACGGATAGAACCACCCCGTCCCCGTCAAACTTAAACCCAGCACTGTGTCCATCCCCGAATAACGCGTGACGTACGCCAAGCCCACCATAAAACTGATCGCGGCCAGAGAGGGAATCATTTCGATGAAGGTGTTTTTGAAAATGCGCAACGTTTTGCTGAGCGGTAATCCGGCCAACAGCGCCGCGATGAAGCCACCGATGAACACTGCCGTGCCGGGCAAGTTCAAAATGTTCAGGTTGACGGTCGCATCTTCTGGCGTCGGCTTCACGGCAACGGGCGGCATCTTCAACACCGCGTTGTGCAGCGCGGGCATAGGAGTTTTCAGCGAATCAAAGGTCAGGTATTTTTGCACCGCTGGCAATCCCGTCACAAAAATCAAAACCGAAGCAACAATGAAGGGCGACCACCCCTTCAGCACCTCGCTGACGGTATGATGATGATGTCGTTCGGGCAAATTTTCGCTGACCGGCATGATTTCTTTCGGCTTCCAGAATTTCAAAAACACCACCATCACCAGCAAGGAAAAGATCGCGGCAACGATGTCTACCAACCCTGATTCTTGAAAATTCGACCAATAAAATTGCATCGCCGCAAACGACAATCCGCTCACAAATAGCGCAGGCCAAACCTGCATCGTCTCTTTCCATCCGACCATGCTTCGCACCAACCACAACGGCAGGATGAATGACAGCGGCGGCAAAATGCGTCCGGTCATTGCGCCGAATTGCATTTCGGGCAAGCCGGTCACGCCCGCTAATGTGCGAATCGGATTGCCAACGCCGCCCCACGCCACCGGAGCCGTGTTCGCAATCAAACACAACACCGCCGCCTGGAACGGTTGGAAACCAAGGCCAATTAAAAACGCGCCGGCAATGGCCACTGGAGCACCGCCGCCGCCTGTGCCTTCCAAAAACGCCCCGAAGCAAAATGCAATCAGGACCAGTTGCAATCGCTTGTCGCCCGACAATCCGGCGATGGAATCTTTCATCACCTGAAACTGTCCGGTTTGCACCGCAATGTTGTACAAAAAGATCGAAGCGATAATCACCCACGCAATGCGCAGCATCCCGAAAATAAAGCCGTGTCCGGCGGCTCCGGCAACCAAGGCAGCGGGCATTTTAAAAACCAGTAATGCCAGCAAAACAGCGGCGAGCATCCCGCACAAAGCGGAAATCCAGACGCGCGCTTTCAGCACAACCAGCACAAAAAACAAAGTCAAAACAGGAATGGCGGCAATACAGGTGGATAGAATCCAGTTGCCAAGCGGGTCGTAAATTTGGGGCCAGGTCATAGATAGTCTTCAGGTATCCGACGTTTGATTGAATTTTTGTCACCGAAAAAACAGCATCAGGATGACGCTTCTGAAAATGCGGTACGCAGGTTTTACCCTATCTGCCCCACAATGAACAAGCGACGGCGGAGCGTTTGCGCAAGTTCTCGCCTGCAAAATCGTCAGGGTCTCGTGCTAAGATAACGGCTCCAATTGTTACCCAAAACCGAAACCGAGTTACGCGCATGATTTCACGCCGCCAATTTACGCAAGTCGCTTCCCTGTCCGCGCTTTCAGTGCTTGCCTCAGGGCAACTCAGCGCGCAAACCAAATCACTCCGTTTGGGTGGCCCGATTTTTCTCAAAAGTGAGGACCCGGCAGAACTGGCGCGCGAGCATCGGCGGCTCGGTTACAGCGCCGCGTATTGTCCGCCGATTAAGCTCGTGGAAACCGCGAAACTCGCCGCGATTGAGAAAGCGTTTGCTGCCGAAAATGTCGTGATCGCCGAAGTCGGCGCGTGGGTCAATATGCTGGAAGCCGACGCCGCCAAGCGCAAACAGAATCTGGATTACGTCATCGAACGTCTCGCCATCGCCGAAGCCATCAACGCGCGCAACTGCGTCAACATTGGCGGTTCGTTCAATCCCAAACAATGGGACGGCCCCGATCCGCGCAACGTCACGAAAGAATATTTCGACGCGACGGTGGAAAATTGCCGCAAAGTCATTGACGCCGTAAAACCGAAACGCACGAAATTCACAATTGAAATGATGGGTTGGAGTTTGCCCGACAGCCCTGATTCATACGTGCAATTATTCAAAGCTGTGAACCGCCCCGGCTTCGGCGTTCACGTAGACATTTGCAACATCATCAACAGCCCCGAACGCTTTTATCGTAGCGCCGAACTCATCGCTGACACGTTCCGCAAACTCGGCCCGTGGGTCTGTTCCTGTCACGCGAAAGATTTGGCAGGCAAGAATGTGCATTTCATCGAAACGATTCCCGGACGTGGAGGCGTGGATTATCGCGCGTACTTGCGCGGCATTATGAAGTATGCTCCTGACGCACCACTCATGCTGGAACATCTGAGCAAACCCGAAGAATACGAAGAAGGCAAAGAATACATTCAGCATATCGCCAATGAATTGGGGATTCGCACCGCTTGAGAAACCATTATGAAAATCGCAGGCATCAATTTCGATCACTTTCACATGGGCGATTTACTACGGATGGCGCACGAACATCCAACCGCTGAAATCGTTGGCATTTGTGATGAGCAGCCCGAACGAATGCAGGACGCGGCGCGCAACTTTGGCATCCCAGAGAACCGTGCCTACACCGACTATCGTCAATGTCTGGAAGAAACCAAGCCGGATGTCGTAATTCTCTGCCCCGCGACGGCAAAGCACGCCGAATGGGTCGAGAACGTTGCGCCTTACAACGTTCACATCCTGATGGAAAAGCCGTTCGCCGCTTCGCTGGCCGATGCAGATCGAATGATTGCGGCGATGCAGGCAACAGGCAAAACGCTGGCGATTAACTGGCCGCTCGTCTGGGTTCCCGCGCATCGAACAGCCAAGCGATTGATTGACGAAGGCACGATTGGCGAGGTCATCGAAGTCCATTTTTACGACGGCAATCGCGGCCCGCTTTATCACCTCGCCGATAAAGTCGAAGTCAGCGAAGCCGAAGTCCAGGCGAAAAAGCCCCACAGTTGGTTTTATAAAAAATCGCACGGCGGCGGCTCGCTGTTGGATTATATGGGTTACGGCACAACGCTCGGCACGTGGTTTCACAATGGCAAAGCGCCGCTTGAAGTCACGACCGTCATCAACGAAACACCCGGCATTGAAGTGGACGAACACAGCATCACGATTGCGCGCTACGATGTTGGATTGACGAAATTTGAAACGCGCTGGGGTACGTTTACTGATCCGTGGATCACGCAACCGCAACCGAAATGCGGCTTCGTGATTCGTGGTACAGACGGCACGATCAGCAGCTACGATTACGAACCGACAATTCGCTTGCAGACACGCGCACACGTCGAAGCCTACGATGTTCCCGTAGACGACATTCAACCGCCGTATCAAAACCCGATTCAGTATTTTTTGCATTGCCTGGAAACGGGCGAAGCGGTAACAGGCCCGTTGTCATTGGAGATCAGTCGCATCGGGCAACAGATCGTGGATTCGGCGGTGATGAGTGCGACCGAGAAAAAAACGGTAAATCTGCTTTATGCCTAAAGAACTCGCCGATGATTACGGCTTAGCCAAAATCGAAGACACGAAACAAATTGCTGCGCCCAACTTGCCGTATCAACCGTGCAATCCGAAATCGTACAATCCGCCCATCGGCTTGATTGGCTGCGGCGGGATTTCGTCGCAGCATCTGAACGCTTACAAACTCGCAGGCTTCAATGTCGTCGCGCTCTGTGATCGCAATGAACATAAGGCGCGCGAACGGCAGCAGCAATTTTATCCCGATGCGTTCGTGACGACGGATTACCGCGAAGTTCTCAAGCGTGCCGACATCGAAGTCGTAGACCTCACGCCGCATCCTGCCGACCGCGTAGCAATGACTGAAGAAGCGATTACAGCGGGCAAACATATCCTTTCGCAAAAGCCCTTCGTCACCGATCTGGACGAAGGCGAACAATTGATCGAATTGGCGCAGAAACGCGGCGTCAAACTGGCGGTGAATCAAAACGGTCGGTGGGCACCACACTTCAGCTATCTTCGCAATGCGATTCATGCGGGCTTGATTGGCGATGTCGTCAGCGTGAATTTCTCGCTGCACTGGGATCACAACTGGATCGTCGGGATGCCATTTGAAGACATTCACGATTTGATTTTGTACGACTTCGGCGTGCATTGGTTTGATCTGGCGGCGTGCTTTTTCGGACAACGCGAAGCCAAGCGTGTGCAAGCAACAACCGTGCGCGGCGCTGGTCAAAAAGCGCGCCCGCCCATGCTTGCCAGCGCCATCATCGAATTCGACGGCGGAATGGCGACGCTCCATTTCAATGCCAACGTCACACACGGGCAGCAGGATCGAACGTATGTCGCAGGTTCGCGCGGTTCAATGGAAAGCATTGGCCCCAGCTTGTCGGAACAGTCGGTCACGCTTTACACTGCCGATGGTTTTGCGAAGCCCAATTTGCAAGGCACGTGGTTTTTGCAAGGCTTTCACGGCACGATGGCAGAGTTGCTCTGCGCGATTGAAGAAGACTGCGAACCACTCAACAACGCGCGTGACAATTTGCGCGGCTTGGCGTTGTGTTTCGCGGCGATTGCTTCGGCGTCGCAAGGCGTGCCGCAGGTTCCCGGTTTAATTCGGA
The DNA here is from genome assembly GCA_016789725.1 of Blastocatellia bacterium. Classification (GTDB taxonomy): domain Bacteria; phylum Acidobacteriota; class Blastocatellia; order RBC074; family RBC074; genus JAFDVL01. The sequence continues at coordinate 48,232 of JAEUQN010000014.1, forward strand.
AGTTACCGATTCGATGATTGCAGGGATGGAGATCACGAACATTATCCCTTGTCCATTTTCCCTTGTGCATTGAATGCAAAATACTCTCTGCATCCAATGCACAAGGGAAAATGGACAAGGCACAATGTTCGTGGTTGGCGCTTTCCTTTCCTCGACATTGAATAATTTCAAAATCATACAGAATGACAGCATCACTTACTTACTTTGAAAAGACCCTCGCGCTCTTACAAACCCTCAAAGACACACAACTCGACCACATCGAACAGGCCGCCCAAATCTGTGCGAATAGCATTGCAAACAGAGGTTTGGTCTTTCTGTTCGGCAACGGGCATTCGCGGATGATGTGCGAAGAGATGACGCCGCGTCAGGGCTGCTTTGTCGGCTTTGTGGCAATGGTTGAACTGGCGCTCTCGAATCACGCGAACATCGTCGGCACGAACGGATTGCGCGCGCCGTTGCATCTCGAAAAATACGAAGGCTATGCCGAAGAAATTCTGAAAGGCTTCAGTTTCGGCCAGCACGATTCGATGATCGTGATTTCGACGAGCGGCATTCGTCCTGTGATTGTCGAAATGGCGATGGGCGCGCGCCAACGCGGGCTTCCGGTGATTGGCATTTGCTCGCGCACACATTGTGAACAATCGGTTCCCGCCCATTCGTCCGGCAACAAGTTGATTGACGTGGCTGATGTTGTGATTGACAACTGCTGTCCCGCCGGAGACACCGTCGTTGAATTGGAAGGTCTGGAATGGCGCACGGGGCCGACTTCAACCGTGACAGGCGGGATGATTATCAATATGCTGCGCAGCCGGACAGCGGAGTTGCTGCTTGAACGCGGCGTGAAGCCAATCATGCTGCCGTCCCATCAATTCGTCGGCAACACAAGCGCCGCTGATCAATTGGAACAATTTTACGAAGGCTATCGCAAGAGCCTCGCGCATTTGTATCAGTAGGGGTGGCTGGTAGCTGGTGGCTGGTGACTGGTCAAAATCCAACCACCAACCACCAACCACCAACCACCAACCACCAACCACCATGAATTTACTCATCACAGGCGCAACCGGCATCGCAGCCGCGACGGCAAAGTTGGCGGCACAAGCAGGCGCGTCCGTGTTTATTGTCAGTTTGCACGAAGACGATTGCACGATTTTAGCCAATGAAATCAGAGTTGCGGGCGCTCGCGCTGAATTCTATGCGGGCGACTTGGTACAGGAAACAACGTCCAGCAACGCCGTGCAAGCCTGCGTGCAGCACTTCGGACGCATTGACGCGCTCTTTAATGTCGCAGGCATTTCGGGGCGCAAATTCGGCGATGGTCCGTTGCACGAATGCACAGAAAACGGCTGGGACATGACAATGGACACGAATGCGAAGACGACGTTTTTGATGTGTCGTGAGGTGCTGAAACAAATGCTCCAACAAGATGTGAATGAAGCGGGTTTGCGCGGCACGATTTTGAATATGGCAAGCGTGCTGGCTTTTGCGCCAGAGCCAAAGCATTTTGCCTCGCACGCTTATGCCGCGAGCAAAGGCGCGATCATCAGTTTGAGCAAAGCAATGGCCAGTTATTACGCACCGCACAAGATTCGCGTGAACGCCATCGCGCCCGGCTTGATCCGCACACCAATGAGCCAACGCGCGCAGGACAATCCGACAATTGTCGAATTCATGAAAACCAAGCAACCGCTCGCGGAAGATTTGCTTGAGGCAGAAGATGTGGCGGAAGCCGCGTTGTTTCTGCTTGGCGAGGCTTCGCGGCACATCACGGGCGAAGTGTTAGTCGTAGATGGTGGTTGGCGGTTGAGTTGATATGAAAAACCCGGTTGTCGAAATTGATACACAGCAGATTTTTGATTGAGAATCGTTTCATTCCGTTTTCGCAACGGCCTTCAGTTTCCCTGATTTTTATGGGCGAAATATGAATGCCTGGATTGATTGCCTGTCTGATCTTGACGATCCCTACAGTGGTATGTCAGAGATCACAGTACACACTGGACAAGTCGTTGTTCTGCAATTGCAACACGCAAAAGAATTCGCGCAACGCTGTCCCGATATTTATCAGGCATTGATTGAATGCTTAGCTTTTGTGAATTGGCAGAGACTGGAACACGGTGAAGAGCCTGTATTGACAATTTCATTCCAAGACTAAAAAACTTATGCAATCACAACCACTCAGAACCACTGTCATCGGCAGCTATCCGTTTCCCGGCTGGCTCGAATTTGCGTGTCACCATCTCGATCAATTCGGCAGCGAGGATCGCTGCGAATTGCAAGATGATGCGGTCATTGCGGCGATTCACGATCAAGTCACAGCGGGCCTTGATGTCATCACAGACGGCGAGCAAACGCGACTGGATTTCAACTTGTCGTTTTACGGCTTTCTGCACGGTATCGAACTCGAACCTGCGCAGCCGCGTCGTTTCGGTCCACCTGCGCACGATCAACGTGGTAAGCACAAAATCATAGGCGAACTTGCAGCCCCGCGTGGCCTCGGCGTGGTCGAAGAATTTGAGCGACTGCAACGCCTCACCCAATCCAAAATCCAAAATCCAAAATCCAAAATCGCATTGAAAGCCTCCGTTCCCGGCCCTTACACGCTCAGCGGTCGTTTACTCCCGAACGCAAACTATCCCGACCGCTTTGCGATTACCGAAGCGTTGTTGCTGCTCGTGCGCAAAGAACTCGAAGATTTGGTCGCGGCAGGTTGTCAGGAAATCACGGTAGATGAGCCTTCGATGAGTTGTTACGCGCACCGCGAAGACCCGTATCGTTTCGTGGATATTTTCAATCGCACGATTGCGCCGATTGTGGGCCAATGCCGCTTGTCCACGCACGCTTGTTTTGGCAATTACAAAGGGCACGCGGTTGGTTTGCGCAGCTACAAGCCGATGTATCCGGCGTTCCTCGACATCAAAGTGGACGAAATGCACCTGGAGATGGCGAGTCGTGAATTTTCTGAGTTGGAAATCATCGCGACGATTGCCGAACGAATGGATGTCGCCGTCGGCATCATTGATGTGAAAAGTTATTACATCGAACCCGTAGACGAAGTCGCGCGGCGCGTGCGAGCCTGTTTGCAATACGCTCCGGCGGAACGTTTGTCGTTTGCGCCGGATTGTGGCTTGAGTCAAACGGCGCGTTGGGCGGCAAAGCAAAAGCTCGTCAATATGGTCGCAGGCGTGAAGCAAGTGAGGGCTGAATTAAATTCGGCCTAAGTTTTTATCCACTAAGGCACACAAAGATTCACGAAGATTTTTTACAGGATTGACAAGATTTTTTACAGGATTAACAGGGCGGATTTCACCTCTTGTAAATCTTGAAATCAATCGTGTAAATCCTGTCTGATTTTCTTCGTGTCACTTCGTGTGTCTTCGTGGAAGATTATTATTTGCGCTGGCCCTGATTTTCGTACCACTTCAAATTTGTCGTTGCCGATCCAATACACGCGACATCGAATTTGCCATCACCATTCAAATCTGCCACCGCGCACGCCGCTGCCGCAATGCCTCCGTTATCTAAAACCTGCTTCACCCAGGTTTTGCTTTTTGGATTGAATGAATAAAGGTTCACGCTGCGGCCTTCTCCGCGATAGCCCGCAATGATTTCATCGCGCCCGTCGCCATTCAAATCCGCTGTCAGCAGTGTGTGTCCGTCATTTAATTTGTCATCAATCACCAACCGTTCCCAATCGGTTTTGCCGAAGCGGTAGACGACTACCTGATTGCCGTGCCAGGCTTCGATAGTGCTCAGGAAGCGTTCTCTGTTGAGCATCCCAACGGCAATCTCGCTCGCACCGCTTTTGGGCCAGGGCGCGGGATCACCTTTGACCAATTTATTGCGCAGCCACTTGCCATCTTTACCAAAGCGAAACGCGTCCACGCCGACGAAGCTCGCGGTCAAAATGTCTTCGCGCCCATCGTTTTCTAAATCCAAAATCGCTACGCCGTGCAACACACCCGCGAGCGCGGTCGAAATGATTTCGCGCTTCCAGGAACCGGGGCGATAAATCACGAGCGGCACATTGCCGTTGTATTCCGGCGGCTGAGCATACGCATTGGCAAGCGGCGCGTTCACTAGCACTTTTTTGCCGCTGCCATCAATGTTGGCCCAGCGTAGCCGATGTGACGTCGGCAAGCGATCAATCTCGGTCGCCTCCCATAGTGCCGCCGGATCGCCTTTATGTTTGAGGATCGAAACGATGCCGATGCTCTGCGCGGGATTGTTGGCGAATTCCTGCGCCAACGCGATTTCAGGAAAGCCATCGCCATCCACATCGTACGCCGCGCAATTAATCATCCGCGACGCATTGTTAATGATGACGTGGCGTTGCCAGCCTGGATTTTCAAACCACACGAGTTCTTTCATCCCACTGGCGAGCGCAATTAAATCCAGCTTGCCATCACGATTAAGGTCGGCAACGACAACTTGATACCCGCCGCGCAAATCCGTGGCAAGCGTGTGTTCCTGAAATTTGAATTGCGCGTCAGCGCGGCTGACGATGAACAGGATGAGTAAGATGAAAGCAATTGATTTTGTTAGCAATGAAGTGCTCCTTTACGTTTTCGGTCGTCTATCTTACACGACAAAGGAGGCCGACAAGAATCCTCACGGCCTCCTTAAAGCTTCTCTTGATGCGCAAAATCAACAGCGTAGTTATCGCATGGTAATCTGCTAAAGTTCATCTGGCCCACGATTCACCACAAAATTCACATTGCTGGTTGCTTGTGTGATGTTGAGTGTCTGCGAGGAAGGCGTGAACGGTGTTTTATTTTTGCGCGGCGTAATCGTGTACGTCGCATTGGTGGGGACGTTGATCAAGCTGTAATTGCCCGCTCGATCTGTGGTTACTTGTTGCGTGTAGGCTCCCGTTGTCCGGGCGATTGTAATGGTGATGCCTTTCACGCCCTTCCCGCGAAAGTTAGTGACTTTTCCGCTCACCGTAACGGCGCTCGGCGGTTGCGAAACGCCGTTTCCACTCAAGCCCACATTCACAACCGGATTGGTTGGGTCATTGCTCGACACCTCCACAACCGCCGAAACCGGCCCACTATTCGTGGGAGAAAAGCGCACGGCGATGGTGGTTGATTCTCCCGGCGCGACAGTCATTGAGGCTGGCGGCAACAGAGAAAAGGCTGGATTTGACAGCGCCAGCGAAAAGATCAGGTTCGTATTGCCGTCGTTGGAAATCGTGAACTGTTGCGTACTGGTATGGCCGACCATCACATCCCCAAACGCCAGCGCGTTTGGTGTCACATCTATCGTCGGCAACAACAAAATGCCGTTGCCGCTCAGGCTGACGTTGACGAGTGCGTTCATGGGGTCATTGCTGGAAATTTGCAGCGTGGCGGATTTCGGCCCGCTGCTGGCCGGCGCAAAGATAACGGTCATCAGCGTAGATTGCCCGGCTGCCAGCGTGGTGCTGGGTGGAAGCGCGTAGGAAAAATTCGTATCCGACAAGTTTAAGGAAAACGTCAGCGCCGAACCGCCCACATTCGCAATAGTGAATTGCTGCGATTGTGAGCCACCGACGTTCACATTCCCAAAGGCAAGATTGGTGGGCGAAACGTTGATGACTGGCGGTGGTACGAAGCCTTGCCCATTGAGCGCGATAGAAATTGAGGCCTCATCAGGATCGTTGCTGGTGATTACCAACGACGCGTCTTTAGCACCTGCGCTGATGGGCGCGAACGTCAGGTTGAGATTGACTGATTGACCGGGAACAAGTGGCGCAGGGGCAAACCCGTTTAGCGAAAAATCATCTGCATTCATCCCATTCAGCGCAACGCTGTACACCAGATTCGCCTCGCCTGCATTCGTGATCGTGATGGATTGCGCCGCTGCGTTCCCGACCTGAACATTGCCGTACAACACACTGGTGAGTGGGGCTTCAATGTCCGGCGGACGGAACTCATATGCGCCAATATCAACCGTGGAAAGCCCGATACCGTTGACCAACCGAGCCAATCCGCGTTGATCAGTACTAAAGTTGACAGGCGCATTAAAGGTCGAGCAACTTGCGTCTGTCACGCAATTTTGTCCGGCATCAATGGCGGATGAACCCACCAGCAGCGCGTGTGTATCGGTGGGGCCCTGGTTGTTGACCAACGGGCCGAGATTGGCCGCCGTATTGTTCAGCAAATCGCTGGCAATCCAGCCGGTAGTGGAGGCGGCATTTCCGATTAGATTGCCGCCGCCCGAAATGATGACCGCGCTAAAGCTCAGGTCTGGCCCACTGTTCGGAGCCGAATTGCCCGTAATGATCGTGTTGCGCATTCGGACAGGCAGACCAGGGTTGAGCTGTAACCCACCATCCAGCGTCGTTGCGGTGTTGCCTGTGATGGTGCAATTCGTAATCGTTGCTTCTGCCCCTGCGCCAGATATTTTTAGCCCCCCGCCCGGTCCGCTCGCGGAATTCCCCGATATGGTCGAATTGGACAGGTAGAGCGCAACGGGATCACCGCTTGCGGCAAAAGACATACCACCACCCTGGTTGTTTCCGCCTGCAATATTTCGAGCGATTAGCGTGTTATTGATGGTGGTCGTAGTGGTACTCATAATACCACCGCCACTGCCGCCGGAGCCGTAGTTATCCACGATGGCACAGTGATTGAGAGTCAACGCGCCGCCTGTACTGGTTCCTCGAGAATATAAAATTGCGCCCGCACTATTATCGAAGCCGGAGCCGGAAGGCGCTTTGCCGTGCCGAATTGTAAGGTGATTCAATGTGAGTTTGACGGCAGTTCCAAACGAACGCATCACACGATCAATGCCGTCGCCGTCGGTGCCATTTGTGGTTTTGGTCGTTCCGGCCTGAATGATTGTTGTGCGGGCGCTGTCGCCCTGAATCGTCAGGTTGGAGCTGTTGCGAATATTCAGATCGCCCCACGCATTGTTGATTTCATTCGGCGTCCCCGTCAGCGTCAACGTGTAGACGCCCGCCGGTAACGTGATGGTATGCGTGCGCGTAGCGGAGTTGGTCGAAAGCTGATTGGTTTCCGTAATCGCCGCACGCAACGAACAATTGCCCGCCGCATCCGCGCAAACTCCATTGCCGGGCGAGACATCATTCGTGTCCAACGTGGTATTGACCGTAAAACTGGCCGCGTTTACCGCTCCAGCACTGGTCAGCATGAAAAAGAGCGTTGCCAGCACGAGCGCAAATAACCTAAATTGTGCAGAAATCTTCCCCATACCAATTCTCCTTCTTGTCCTAAACATTGTCAGATTCAACGCCGCCCTCACAATCGCTTCAATTGCTGGCGTTGCGTTTTGTTGCTTCTGTAGGAACAAGCGCACCCAGTTCGCAAACTCCCTCAGCCAAACTGAAAAAAATCACTTTTTTGTTTTTCGACCAGGGGAAGCGTATGATGCCGAGCGTCACAGCCGCACAACGTGCCAAAAGTTGTCTTTGTAATAGAGCGATCCTTCGCGTCTCAGAGGGAAAAGTTTTTTTTCGTACCGCCGTGAGGGAAAGGATGCCCGCAATCCGCTTTACTGAGCAGGAGGAAACCGATGCACCAACACGCCCAAACCATTCGCAGATCAATGATGTCTTTCGCCACAGTCCTGCTGGCGATCTTTCTGGTGAGCAGTATCCACGCGCAAGACATCACACCGCTCGAACCCGGCAAACCGATTACGCGCACAGCCAAGCGCCAACAAGTAGATACCTATTCCTTGTCGCTGACCGCTGGGCAATTCATTCGTGTCCTTGTTGAGCAAAGTGATGTAGATGTATCGGTAGACCTGGTTGCGCTGGATAACAAATCATTGCAGGTCGTCAACTATTCTTCGCCGTTCGGGCTTGAATCACTCTCCTGGGAAGCAACCACAAACGGAACCTACAAAATCATCATTCGCGCCCTTGGGGTAAGCAGACCTGAAGCGAGTTATCAAGTACAGATTGAACTCAAAGACACTGCCACCGCCCAAGACCAACAACGTATCAAAGCGGAACAATTATTCAACGATGCGGTGCGAGCCGGTCAATCGGCACTTCCGCTGGATCAACGAATCGAGCGAGGCCGACAAGCAATACAAATCTGGCGCGAACTAGGCGATAAGCAGTGGGAGGCTATGACACTTGATCGCACAGGCGTCCTATATAATCAGAGCCGAAAGCACGACTTAGCGATTGAGACTCTCAAAGAAGCCCTCGCCATCAAGCATGAAATCCAAGACAGGCTCGGCAAAATTTTCACGCTCAACTTGATGGCAAGCCTTTTACTCAATCAAGCGATGCCAACGCTGAGCGGGATTAAAGCGACTCAATTACCGCAACAAAACAGCGAATGGCTTGAACAGGCGCTGGCCCTGAGCCGAGAGATCAAACAGCGTGGAGCAGAGAGATATACGCTTGAAAATTTTGCCAATCAATGCCGACTCTATGGCTTGGTCGAAAAGTTTCTTGAGTACAAGGAACAAGTCGTGGTGATTGACCACGAAGGTACAGATCGCAGCTTTGAAACTAATACGATTCATCATATTGGATTCACGCTTTTTTTGATGGGGTATCACGAAAAAGCATTGGAATACTATCGCAAAGCACTAGCCATGAATCTGGAGATAAAATCCCTTCCAGGGCAAGGCATCAATTATCGTGAGTTTTCGAATACCTATACCTATCTGGGGCAATATGACAAAGCAATTGAGTACCAGGAAAAAGCGCTGGCGATCTGGCGCGAACTCAAAAATGAGTCACAAGAGGGGGGGGCTTACGGGAATTTAGGATTGATTTATGGGCTTTTGAACCAAAATGAAAAAGCTCTTGAGTATCAGAACCGTGCGCTGGAAATTGCCCGAAAAACAAAGAATCTTAACTATGAAGCAATCGCGTTAGTTAATATTGGTGATGTCTATCTCAAGCTCGGTCGCTTATCGGAAGCGAAAGATTATGACGAGAAAGGGCTGAAAATCTATCGCGAGCAAAGAAATCGTCGTGGTGAAAGTGAAGCGTTATGGGGATTAGGCAGAGTTTTTTCAAAACAAAACCTTACGGCTCAAGCTATTGAGTCTTATGAGCAAGCTCTGAAAATTTCCCGCGACATCAGAATGCGTTTCAATGAAAGTTGCATACTCAGCGAACTCGCAGATGAATTGCGCAAGATTGGGCAAACAGAAAAAGCCATCAACTACCATTTACAATCATTCAAAATAGCCCGTGAAACAAAAGCCAAGGATACCGAGGCGTTTGCCCTGGATGGATTGCTATTTGACTGGAAAGAGCGCAGCCAACCGCATCTCGCAATCTATTTCGGCAAACTAGCGGTCAACGCATATCAGGAAATCCGCAGCGGAATCCGTTCGCTTGATTTGGATTCACAACAAAGCTTCCTCAAATCCAAAGAATCCACCTACCGCGAACTCGCCGACTTGCTCATCGCACAAGGACGCCTGCCCGAAGCCGAGCAGGTCATTCGCATGCTCAAAGAAGAAGAGTATTTCGAGTATGTGCGCCGCGATGTGGACAATTCCTCCAAAGGCGAACGCGCGTCCCTCACGCCCGAAGAAGCGGCGATTGAAAAACGCTATCGCGAAATCGCCGACAAGCTCAGCGAAATCGGTTCGCAGCGCAGCGAATTGCTGGCCAAACCAACGCGCTCCACCGAAGAAGAACAACTGCTCGCCAAACTGGAAGGAGATCTGACGGTTGCCAATCAGATGTTTCAGAAATTCCTGGATGGCTTGGCGACGGAAATGGCGAAGCAAAAAGATGGCAGCGCCAACATCACCAAGCTGCGCGATGCACAAGGCTTGATGGAAGATTTGCGCGAACTCGGCAAAGGCGTCGTCGCGTTGTACACGCTCGTTGGCGAAAACAAATATCGCGTGATTTTGACGACAGCGGATTTCCAACGTGCTTACGAATACCCGATCAAAGCGGCGGAGTTGAATCGCAAGATTCTCGCGTTTCGTGCAACGCTGCAAAATCCGAAGCTCGACCCGCTGCCGCTGGCACAGGAGTTGTATCAAATCCTCGTCGGCCCAGTCGCCAAAGACTTGCGCGGGACGAAGGCGCAGATGCTGATGTGGTCGCTGGATGGTGTGTTGCGCTACGTGCCTGTCGCAGCATTGCACGACGGCGAAAAGTATCTGGTCGAACGCTTTCGCAACGCGGTGTTCACGCCGGTCAGCAACGCGCGCTTCAAGGATGAGCCGAGCCGCAACTGGAAAGCGTTGGGCTTGGGCGTGACGAAATCGTTCGGGGCTAACATCCCGGCGCTGCCCGGCGTGGCGGAAGAAATGCGCGGCATCATCAACGACGGGAGCGGCAAAGGCGTGTTGCCCGGCACGATCAAGCTGGACGAGCAATTCACGCAGGAGGCAATGCTGACGGGCTTACGCCAACGCAATCCGGTTGTGCATGTCGCTTCGCATTTTCAATTCAAACCCGGCAACGAAACGGATTCGGCTTTGCTGCTGGGCGATGGACAATTCCTGAGTCTCGCGCAGATCAAAGCCTTGCCGCAGGTCTTCAGCGGCGTCGAATTGTTGACGCTCTCCGCCTGCAACACAGCGACATCTGGGAGCGGCGCGAACGGCAAAGAAGTCGAAGGCTTCGGCGCACTCGCGCAAAAGCAAGGTGCCAAAGCCGTGATCGCCAGCCTCTGGCCTGTCGCAGATCGTAGCACCAAAAACCTAATGCAGGAGTTCTATCGCCTACGCGAAACGAAAGGCAATCTCACGAAAGCCGAAGCGATGCGCCAAGCGCAAATGAAGCTGCTGCGCGGCGAATTGCAAGTCACAGGCGCAGCGTTAGCCGTGCGCGACATCACGCACGAAACGGACAAAACAACGAACCTGCCGCCGTACAAAGTTGATCCGAAAGCGCCCTATGCGCATCCGTATTACTGGGCACCGTTTATTTTGATTGGCAATTGGAAGTGAATGATTGGTGGTCGGTAGCTGGTGGTCGGTGGAACGAACTCAAAACTCGACGCTCGAACCTCGCGGGGCTGTCGCGCGGCGAACATTGTGCTATGATTTGCGCCGTCATCAACTTCAAATCAGGAGTACCACAATGAACAATTCGGACAACAAGTCTCGTCGCAGTTTTCTCAAAAAAGCTACTGCCGCTACCTCAGCGGCCATCATCACCAGCAAAACCCGCCTGGAAGCCAAACCGATTGACATCACGCCGGAGCCGGAGCTGCTGCCACAAGTGTCGCCAAATGATCGCATTCGCATCGCGCTGATTGGCGCAGGCGGACAAGGTTCAGCCGATACAGGAGCGGCGTTGCGCGTGCCGGGCGTTGAATTGGTCGCGGTGGCGGACATCTATGATGGTCGCCATACGGCGGCGAAAGAACGCTTCGGCAATCATCTGTTCACGACGCGCGATCACCGTGAAATTTTAGCGCGCAATGACATTGACGCAGTCATCATCGGTACGCCCGATCACTGGCACGCACAAATTGCCAAAGAAGCCATGCGCGCGGGCAAAGATGTGTATTGCGAAAAGCCGATAGTGCAGCAATTGGGCGAAGGCGCGGATGTCGTCAAAACGTGGAAAGAAACCGGGCGTGTGATGCAAATCGGTAGCCAGTACACGACCGGCATCATTTATCACAAGGCCAAAGAATTGATTGAAAAAGGCGTCATCGGCAAATTAAATCTGGTCGAATCGGCTATCTTGCGGCGTGGTTCCGAAGCGGCGTGGCAATACACGATTCCAACCGATGCTTCGCCGCAGACGATTGATTGGGATCGCTTTTTGGGGCGTGCTCCCAAACGACCGCTCGAACCGATTCGCTTGTTCCGCTGGCGCAATTATCAGGATTACGGCACAGGCATCGGCGGCGATTTATTTGTGCATTTGTTCAGTGGGACGCACTTGATTACCGGCGCAGTGGGGCCAAGCAAAGTGTTCTCGACGGGCGGCATTCGATTCTGGAACGACGGGCGCGATGTGCCGGATCAATTGCTCGGTTTGTTTGAATATACTGCCACCGACAAACATCCTGATTTCACCGTGAACTTCAAAGTCAATTTCGCGGACGGCAGCGTGCAAGGCTATGGCCCAACCACGTTTCGCTTTGTGGGTGATGGCGGCGTCATTGATTTGGATGAAGGCGTCCGCGTGACGCGCCGCGAACAGACCACAAATCCGACGGCTCCGAATGGGGCGTTTGCGAAGGCGATGCTGGATGGAATGCGCAAGGAATACGTTGCCAAATATCCACCGAATCCGAACCCCTTGCGCGAGATTCCGGCGGATATGAATTTCATCACCCGCAACAATTACGACATGCATTTCGAGCACGTCAAAAACTGGATTCAGGGTGTACGCACGCGCAAACAGGTCTTGCAAGACCCGGTCTTCGGCTTCCGTGCAGCGGCTCCGGCGTTGCTCAGCAATGTCAGTTATTTTGAAAAACGCGTTGCCGAATGGGACCCGGTCAATATGGTGGAAAAAGGCAAAGTAGCAAAAAGATAAGGCCGTTAGATAAACTAACAATGACGCGTCAAGAAAATGCTTGGCGCGTCATTTTATTTGTGCCACTTATTTGTGCCACCATTACAGCGGGAAGAAGATAATTGACGGCGTCTCACAAAATCAGTATAAATGCCTCTGTTTTGCGCGAATCCTGCCCCGTAAAATGCGTTAAGCTCCTGACAACCTCTTCCCCGCTGTACTGTTGGTGAAATCAATGCCTCGCTCAATTGAAACCCGCGAAAACAACCCCCAATTCTTAAGATCGTTCTCACAAGGAGCACCCGATGGGGCTACACGGTGAAATACAAACAATGCCCATGCTAGACCTGTTCCAATGGCTTGAGCTGGTCCATAAAACAGGGAAGCTAACGGTAGAAAATGCGACCGGCAAGCAACAAATTTATTTTGAGAATGGAGCCATCGTGGCAGCCTCTTCGACCGGGTATTTTTCTTCCAATAATCTGAGCGATGCGGAAGCCATTATCAGCGAAACATTGAAGTGGCAGCGGGGCGAATTCAGCTTTGCGGAAACGCCCTTGCCACCAGAGATTGTCAGTCTCCCGCAACGTCATAGCGCGAAACAAATTATTCAAAAGACCTTTCTAATTGCAGATGAAGCCGCTGGGGTTTTCCAACAAGCCATCGCCGTTTCTTCGCAGGTGATGGATGTGGGGCGCGGCTATGATGAAGTCGAAGGTTTGCGCGTGGCGATTGTCAGCCGCTTGCTCAAAGGAGATTTTCAGATTCCACTGTTGCCTACGGTCGCCAATAAAATTATCAGCATCACTAAGCAGGATGATTTTTCGCTCCGTGATCTCAGCGAAGTCATTATCACCGATCAGGTCATCACCGCCCAATTGCTCAAACACGCCAATTCCGCTTTTTACAATCGAGGGCGAACAATTGATTCGGTCTCGATGGCGGTTCAGATGCTGGGCGCGCAAACGGTCACGAATCTGGTGCTGACACTCTCGCTCAAAAGTGTGATAACAGGCCGCGACATCTTTTTAGAAGAGAAAAAACTGGTCTGGAAGCGGTCGTTGGCAAGTGCGCTGTTGGCGCGATCCATGTCGCTTATTGCACAAGTGGATCGGGAACAGGCGTTTCTTTGCGGTTTGATGATTAACTTCGGAAAGATCGTGCTGTTCTCCTTGATTCAGGACCTGATGCAAAAAGAAGCGGAATTCAAGTCCACTTCCAAATCAACGGTTGAGTACATTATCAACAGCTATCATCAAAAAGTGGGCGGAGCAGTCGCGGAAAAATGGATGCTGCCGCCCACCGTTCTGGATGCCATTACCAATCACCGGGCGTTAACCCCAGAATTACAATGTAGCCGATATGTGCCGGTCGCCAATCTGTGCGATACGGTGTTATCCGATCACTTTGAGGCGCAGCAAAATCAGGCAGAGCCAAGCGCCCCAAAGGCAGAAGAAGATTGGATGCTCTTGCCCGCCGTCAAACTTTTAGGACTGACCCAACACCAGGTTCATCAGGTGTTGGGTTTTGTACCGGAATGCTTGTCCTACGCGCAACAAATGGCGAGCTAATCAGTTCTCACTGCGCGGCGATTTTCCCATCACTTCCCTTGCCCACACGCGGCCCTTTGTTATCGCGCGCCGGAGCGTGATCGAGGGTCGCCACGCGGCGTCCGGTTTCATACACCAACTGTCCAATCCGCGCCATCTTCTCGAAATTGATTTTCTCAATGCTGTCGGTGTTGACGTGATAATCGCCGTGCAAACCAGTCGTATAAAAAATGATCGGAATGCCTTTCGCCGCATAGCTGTAATGATCGCTGCGATAGTACACCTGTTCGAGATCGCTGGGATCGTTCATCTCATAATCCAGTTTGAGCGGGCGAGGCAGCGCATTATTCGCGGCGATGCTAATCTCATGTAACTCCGTACTGATGCGATCCGATCCCACCAGATACACTGAATTCGCCTCTTCAGCTTTGTCATCCCGATTGCGTCCGACCATATCCATATTCAAATTCGCCACCGTCTTTTCAATCGGAATCGCCGGATAATCCGCGTTGTAGCGCGAGCCTAACAAACCGCGTTCTTCGCCTGCGTGCCAAATGAAAGCCAGCGACCGTTTCAGTTTAGGGCCAGTTGCATAGGCTTTAGCCAAACCAAGCAAGGTCACAGTCCCTGAGCCATCATCGTCCGCGCCATTCCAAATGCGGTCTTCCACGGCATCCGGTTTGACGCGCCCCACAGCGCCACGCCGCGCGCCATTGACGACCTCGCCATCAGCATAGCCTACGTGATCGTAATGCGCGCCAAAGGTCACGAACGTGTCTTTAAGTTTGGCATCGGTCCCTTCGATAACCCCAATCACGTTGCGAGTCAGTTGGGTGCGCAGGATTTGATACTCCGCATCAAGGTT
>JAEUQN010000150.1 GCA_016789725.1 Blastocatellia bacterium
CAAACGAATCGAGGCTTCCGGCGGCACGCCCGAAATCCTCTGCGATGCAACCAATGGTCACGGCGGTACATGGAACAGCGCAGGCGTCATTCTTTTTGCCCCGTCTCAGAATATTTTGGGTCTTCAGCAGGTGTTGGACAAAGGCGGTGTGCCGACGCCGGCCACCAGTCTGGATGGCGCCCGTCTTGAGACTCGGCATAGTTTTCCTCGTTTTCTGCCCGACGGTCGTCATTTTGTGTTCCTTGCCTGGTCGGCACAACCGGAGAATATCGGCATCAAGCTCGGTTCGCTTGATAAACCGCAGACCAGCTTCCTGTTGCGCTCCGACACCAATGCCGAATACTCCACCGCCGGTTATCTGATCTTCATGCGCGGGGAGAAAATTCTGGCGCAACGATTTGATGCCGAGGCGCGGAGCCTGCGCGGCGATCCCGTCACGCTGGCCGAGCAGGGGAATCGCATCCTCACCACTAACTATGCTCCCTTGTCGGTCTGCGAGGACAAATGGCTGCTCTATCAAAGTGGGGGGAATCCAAATTCACAGCTTGTCTGGTTTGATCGCAGCGGCAGGCAGCAATCTCTGGTCGGCACGCCAGGCTACTATCGCTGGCTGAACCTTTCACCGAACGGAACACAGGTGCTGCTCGAACGGTTTGAGCCGCAGAAAGTAAGCAGTGACATCTGGTCATTTGACCTCGCGCGCGAAACCTATGACCGGCTGACTGCCGATTCCAGTTCAAACATCCACCCGCTCTGGTCGCCGGATGGGAAACAGATTTCCTTTAACTCGAATCGGGAAGGAGTCAGGGCCATCTGGCAAAAGGGGGGGAACGGGAACGATGACAAAGAGGACCTGGTCTTCAAGGAAGAAGCGCGTTCCATCTGGCAAACTGATTGGTCAAACGATGGAAAGTACATCGTCTATTGGAAAACTGATGAAAAGACAGCAGGTGATCTTTGGTTGCTGCCGCTGTTTGGCGACCGCCAGCCGAAGCCTTATCTGACCACGCAATTTGATGAGGATTGGGGCAAGGTTTCGCCCGATGGACACTGGCTGGTGTACCAATCGGATGAATCCGGGCGCGCTGAAATCTACGTGCAAGCCTTCCCGGAGCTGGGGCGGAAAGTCATCGTTTCCAAAGGCGGCGGCACGCATCCCCGCTGGCGGCGCGATGGGCGGGAACTGTACTACGTGGCGCCCGATGACAAACTGATGGCCGCGCCGGTTGCGCCGGGCGCGAACTTTGGCACCGGGACGCCCGTGCCGCTCTTTGAGGTGGGCAGCTATGGCCGCCGCAACAACCGCTATGTGTACGACGTGAGCGCCGACGGGCAGAAGATTCTGTTGCTGCGCCCGCTGGAAGACGCGACGACGCGCCCGCTGACGGTGGTGCAGAACTGGACGGCGTTGCTGAAGAAATGATGTCAAGTGCGAGTGATGACGATGGCGGTGTGAAAGGCGTTTTGCCATTGGGCGAAGAACGTGTCTTTCGCTTGCGAATGTTCCTGGCCATCGGTTGGATCAATGAAGGTGACTTGTTCGTCGCTGAGGTTGCTGACGACCACGGCGTGAATGTCTATATCAAAAGTCGGTGTGGGAATCCCCAGATAGACAATGACCGGAACTTGCTGACGGATCGTTGTTGCCAGGATGGCGGGATCATCAAAGTGCAATCTGGCTGCCAAGCCTAGTTGCCGCGCGGCTTCTGTCAGCGCCTCTGGCGTCGTGCCATCCAGCGTTGTCTCGCACAACGGAAGCAATTCGGCTTCGCTATGCAGAAGGCCGTAATATTCCGCGACCATCCGCAAACACGCAACCGAGCAGGTGTGCAGTTGCTCCTGAACGTAGGTGGTGAGTTTCATGAAATGGCTAAGTCAGACGCGACAGGCAACCAGGCAACGACTTCGCCCGTTTCGGCGTGCAAGCGCAATTCGCCTCGTAATTCGTGGCTGGCGCGGCGATGGATGTCAAAGCGCCAACAGTCGTTTTGCAAATGCGGTGCGCCCACACTCAAGGCATCGCCCAGATGAGTCAATACATAACGTAATGCCTTGCGCTGTGCTTCTGCTGCCGTGCTTTGCGGCACGACAACATCGGCATTCACTCGCACAGGCGTTCCTTCGGGCAAATCCACTGGGTGCAGCGGCTTGAACGTTCCGTTTTCGTAAATGGCTTCAATCGTTTCGAGCATAGTAGATCAACGATACGGTTTGCCTTGCGTGGTTGTCAATCAGAAGAGAAGCTGGTGAAATAGTAGGCGATCCTAATTGTCCTCGACAAGGTGATGGCAAAAGATGAATGACACAACGCCTGAAATCGCAAAGATAGTACGCGAACGCCTGCTGGCGCGATCCGGCGCTGAGCGTGTGAAAATGGGCAGCCAGATGTTTATGATGGCGCGCCAGATGCTTCTGGATTCGTTTCCACCGGGCTTGTCAGACATTGAAATCAAACGTCGCTTGTGTGAACGATTGTATGGCGATGAAGTAGATGTCGAAGGCTTCGTCGCAAATCTGAAAGCGAAGGAAAAATTATGAACCCGTGTGATGAACATAACCTGATGCTCACGCGCCGCTCGTTCTTTGGTCAGTTAGGTCTTGGTACAGCGGCATTGGCTTCGTTGCTGAACGAAAATGGTTTCAGTCAATCACAATCCATTGCGCCGCATTTTGCGCCGAAAGCGAAGCGTGTGATTTATCTGTTCCAGGCGGGTGGGCCGTCGCAATTGGATTTGTTTGATTACAAGCCGGGATTGGAAAAGCTCCGCGCGCAGAACCTGCCGGATTCGGTGCGTGGTGGACAACGGCTGACCGGGATGAGCGCGCACCAGACGAGCTTTCCGACGGCACCTTCGCTCTACAAGTTTGCGCAGCATGGGCAATCGGGCGCGTGGTTCAGCGAGTTGTTGCCGCACATGTCGAAGATTGCCGACGACGTGACGTTCATCAAATCCATGCATACCGAACAGATCAATCACGATCCGGCTGTGACGTTTGCGCTGACGGGCTTTCAACTGGCAGGGCGACCGAGCATGGGGTCGTGGGTGTCATACGGATTGGGGAGCGAAAACAAAGATTTACCTGCGTTCATTGCGATGATTTCGATTGGGCGTAACGGCGGCGATCAACCGCTCTATGATCGGCTGTGGGGCAGCGGCTTTTTGCCTTCGCAATTTCAGGGCGTGAAGTTTCACAACGGCGCTGATCCCGTCTTGTATCTCTCGAATCCGCCGGGCATCAGCAAGGGCGCGCGGCGACAATTTTTGGATGACTTGGCAGAGATGAATCAGCTCAATGCGAAGGAGTACGGCGATCCCGAAATCACGGCCCGCATCGCGCAATATGAAATGGCGTATCGCATGCAATCGTCGGTGCCGGAGTTGACGGATTTGTCAAAAGAACCGGACAAGACGTTTGAGCGTTACGGCCCCGATGCGAAAACCCCAGGCACGTTTGCGGCGAATTGTATTCTGGCGCGGAGATTAGCGGAACGTGGTGTGCGCTTCATTCAACTGTTTCATCGTGGCTGGGATCATCACGGCGCGTTGCCGAAAAACATCTCGAAAGTCGCCCCCGATGTAGATCAACCTTCTGCCGCGTTGATTCAGGATTTGAAAGAGCGCGGGATGCTCGACGACACGCTCGTGATTTGGGGCGGGGAATTCGGGCGCACCGTGTATTCACAAGGCAAACTCACTGCCGACGATTATGGCCGCGACCATCACCCGCGTTGCTTCACCGTGTGGCTGGCAGGCGGTGGTATCAAGCCCGGATTGACGATTGGCGAGACCGATGATTTCAGCTACAACATCGTGCGCGATCCGGTGCATGTTCACGATTTGAATGCGACGATCATGCAATGTTTAGGCGTGGATCACACGCGGCTGACGTACAAATTTCAAGGGCGCTATTATCGGCTGACGGATGTTCACGGCGAAGTGGTAAAACAAATTCTCGCCTAATCTATGAGGCGGACATTTTTCCGATCTGAGCCGCTTTGCCTGTTAATCCTGATCGTAATATTTGCTTTGTTATGTTGCCCGCCCATCCTTTCTGTTCTGCCTCAAAATGGAAGTCTCACATTGAATATGATCGCCAAAGTGCGCAGCAGAAAAGTTACCGCGATGCAGACTATCAAGGCGAGTGTGGGCTGAAAATCAAGCCGGAGCATTGATATATAAATCCACGCGCCAGCGAAAGCGCAAGTTGCATAAAGCGGCTCGGTCGGTTGAAAAAGCTGAGGCTTTTGAGTGGACAAGACGTCGCGCAATACGCCGCCGAAAGTCGCCGTAATGACACCGATAAAAGCGGCTGGCAAAAGCGGCGTCTTCATCTCCAACGCGATTCCTACTCCGGAAGCAGTAAACAAGCCCAAACCGAGTGCGTCAATCAACATTAAAGTTCGGTGGCTCGAAAAATCTTTGTCGAAGCGCAAGAGAAAGAGCGCAATGGGCGATAACAGGAATACATAAATCAGAAATTCCCAGTGCGCGATCCAGTAAAGAGGATGATTGCCGAGCAGGACGTCGCGCAGCGTGCCGCCCCCGAACGCCGACACCAAAGCGATAGTCAAGACGCCGATATAATCGAAACCGTTCTTGCGAGCATGAGTCATTCCCGAATAGGCAAAAACTAAGATGGCTGTGATTTCGATAACGGACAATGTTGTTTTCATTGTTTATGTGTACAAAGATTGAGAGTTTGTTTCTATGTTTCGTTTATTCTCCTGAAGGGATAGGTTGCTCATATGCTTTGCTGCCGAGCCATAAGTTAGGCCGCCTGCGAAGCCTTCCGAACGAGAATCAGCACAGCCAAATAGATTGCCATTGCCAAGTCAATGGCGAGGCAGAAGCCCGGCCACCATTCCGGGGCACCCGGATTTGGGATGATAGTGTGGCGGATGGAATCAAAGACACCATGAAGCACCAGTCCGGCAACCACGATCCAAGCAGTTCGCCGGAACCCAAGGACGGCTGCTGTTGTGAAGAGAAACATTGGCAAGACCTCGGTGAGCAGGGCATCGGTTGACTTCGCCAGGGCCGCAAAAAGGAGGTAGTAGGCCTCGATGACGATTAGTACGACGGGATAGAAGCCGCGCTCTTTGTCAAAGCCAACCACGCTGGCAAACGGACAAATTATAGCAGCAGCGATAACTCCAATAGCGTATTCCATAGTTAGTGACCTCGTGATATGCAACCGATGCGGCCTAACAACCAGCCATCCGCCTGATCACGTTCGCTTTGTGGTGCTCGTAGTGGTAGAGCGTGAACAGTAGCATCTCCCTGGCCGTCAGCCGACCGAGCAAGGGATGGGGTAAGCGATACCGATCCAGAGCCTCCTCGCTCCACGGACCAAGTGCTTGTTCGAGCGTGCCGAGCGACCCCGCGCACTGGCCGACCAGATGCTGCTGCCACGCGCCGAGGTCGGCGGGCGGACGAGCCGGTGATGGAGCAAACCGACCGGCCTTTGCGCCTTTGCCGAGGACACCCAGATAGGTCTGCCGAAGATCG
Source organism: Blastocatellia bacterium (assembly GCA_016789725.1). Lineage (GTDB taxonomy): Bacteria > Acidobacteriota > Blastocatellia > RBC074 > RBC074 > JAFDVL01. Next base: position 5,511 of record JAEUQN010000150.1, read on the forward strand.
TCGAACGTGCGCGATGCCTCGGTTGCGACGCCGAACACAACTCTGAGCGCGAGGCGGGGGAGTCGAAACGCGAGCGCGACGGGTGCGGTGGCTTTGGCCAGATGTCGGACGTTGTCGGCGGGAGACCAGGCGCTACCGAGCGCGGCGGCGAACTGGTCAGGGGCAAGATCGGCCCAGAACATCAGCCCATCAAGGCGCAGGGCTTTCAGCGCGTCACGAATCTCGCTTTTTGAATGTAGTCGCTGCGTGTTCATTTCATGTATCGTCGGTGCGTCGCCAGGGCCGCCGACTGCGAGCGCAATTTCCTGGTGCTCTGCTGCTCCGGTTTGCGCTTGCGTCTGGCTTGCCTGTCCTCGGTCTTGGCTCTTGGGCGTTACTGATTTTACGGTGAAGCGCTGCGGATTATAGGACTGCTATCACAGCAACACAATAGACGAGCCAGGAGCCGAACAAGTGATCGTCTAAGAATTGCCGCTCTTGTCCAGGCGCTGGCGCAAGGAAGCAGATGCTTTGAACGGCTGTCGTTTTCTGGCCTCTGATTTCTATTGAAACGCGCTGGGCAGTAGTTTCGTCTTCGGTGTAGAAATATGCACAAAAAAATGACTCAAATGCTGATACTGGCGGCGTTGGCGATGTCTGTTGGCTGGGGCTGGCGCGGCGATTATGGACACGAAGCAGGCGCGATGGTTCCAGGCGCGTTGCTGGCATTGGCGATTTGTTTAGCGTCAGGACGTGAGGATTGGATTAAGCGTGCTTCCGTGTTGGCGTTGCTCGGGGCGATTGGGTGGGCGTTCGGCGGGCAGATGAGTTACGGCATTGTGATCGGCTACACCGCGGCTTCATCGTTCGTAGATGTGTTGTACGGCTATGTGGGGTTGTTTGTGATTGGAGCGTTGTGGGGCAGTGTTGGCGCGGGGATTCTGGCATTGGGCGTAACCGAATCGCGTTCGGAACTGGAACGATTCGTGGGGCCACTCGTCGCGTTTTATGTCGTGTTGACGGGGCTGAATTTGAGCGGTGCGACGGATTGGTTGAGTGACCGTTGGTCGTTGCACGATTCCGATTGGGTGGCAGCAACAGCGGCGCTGTTGACGGCAGGTGTTTATGCTTGGCTGCGACCGCAGGCGCGCAAGGCTTGTGCGTTGATCGCTGTGCTGGCGGCGGGTTGGTGGATTGGATTGGCAGTCTTGGCATTGTTGTTGAATTTGCGAATGACGCCGCCGCGTTCGGACAATTGGGCGGGGTGTGTGGGATTGTGGATCGCGTTGGTCATTTATTTGTACAAGATGCGGAATCGCGCGGCGGTATTGCTGTCGTTCTATGGATTGCTTGCGGGTGGCATCGGATTCGCAGTAGCGGATTGTGTGAATATGGCGGGACGCGCGCAATGGGGCTTTCTGGGGGCTTCGGAAACGTTTCGCGGGATGGATGCGTGGAAGTGGATGGAGCAATTGTTTGGCTTTGTGATGGGCTTCGGCGTGGCATGGGGTTTTGCGCGGTTGGCAAAGGCGTTGTCACCGCCCAATGAAGACGATGCGCCGGGGACGCTGCGCTTCATGGCGTTGGCGTTCCTGCTGATCGCAATGCCGTGGGAGAATTTGCATAAGAATGTCGCCGACTGGACGAAGGCCAACACGCTCGCGGAAGGGTTGTTTGGTTTGTCGCCGCAACGCTGGTTTTTATTCGTCGCGTTGTTGTTGGCAGCGGTGCTGGCGTTGGCGATTTGGAAGCATTGCCGTGACGAATTGCCGTTTATTCCAACTGATGCGTTTGGGCGGGCGCAGTTGTTGTTTTTGTCGTTGTTGTGGCTCGCGGTTGTGGCGGATTTCGCGCGCGTGATTCCGGTGCTGAAAAGCAAAGGTGTGTTATATGTGCATCTGACCTTTTGGTTGACCGCGTTGCTTTGCACCGGAATGGTGTTGATGCGGCGCAGAGAAATAGCCAAAGAAAGTGCAACGGTGGCAAGCGATCAAGTGGCGTGGCGCTTGGGTTGGCGGTATGTGTCGTGCTGGCTCGTTGTGCCTTTGCTGCTGTTTGGGTTGGCGAAACTCACAATGGCGATGCACACCGAGCCTTTGCCTGGCAGCCATCTGCGTTTTGGAACCTTGTCGCCATAGTTTGCAATGCCTCAGTCGGCAAGGTTTAATGTCTTCTTGTTTTTACGCATTCATAATTGCTTCGTAGTTTTATCTGCATGCCTTTTTTGACTCGCAAACGGACCTTCGTCGGACTCCTTTTATTCTTACTCTTTTGCGGCGCATGGCTGTATTGGCAGCGAATTTCACGCGTCGCCCTGGAAAACTATGTGCCGGAAACGGCGCTGGGATATGTTGAAATCAACGACTTGCCACGCTTGCTGAACCAATTCGCCGCAACTGATGCCTGGCAACAACTCGCACCCGTTTATCAGGTGGAGCATGCGTTGCAATACGCGGGCTGGGCGAACCGATTGGGGCGTTGGACCGGGATTGGGACAAAAGAATCTTTGCTGATGGCGCGCGGGCAGTTTGCACTGGTGATTTCAGGGATGGAAGTGCGCGGCGATGAGGTCAAGCCTCGGATGGCTTTGCTGATTGAAACGCACGGCAGTGACGCCTCTGTCAAAGCGTTGATGGAATCGCGTCTGCCACAACTCGCCCATCGAGCCTTGACGGCGGCTGTGCAGGAAACGACCGAATATTCAGGCGTTCCCATTACGATTTTTCGCGCGCCAAATACGGACCGACAGATTTTGTCCGCTGGCATCGGTAGCACGTGGGTCATCGCCAACGATGCGGCGACCCTGCAATCCTGTATTGATGTGCGGCAAAATCGTGTGGCGGCCATGGTGAAGAACCCATTATTGGCTGCGGCCAAAGCTCAAGTGGGCGCTGATGGCGAGGTCTTTGCGTTTGTCAGCAATGCGGGAGCCGCGCGGCTCTCGCAATTTTTCACGCATTTGCTAATTGGCAAAGCACTGGCCGGAACGCCGCTGGCCGGAATGCCAGAGGGCATCATGGCTGAAGTTGCAGAAGGCACCGTCGAGGCGATGGCGTATAGCACAGAGTTTGAAAAAGGTGGCGTACGGGAACGATACGCGATGCTGTGTAAGCCGGAAGTCACCAATAGTTTGCAGGAAACAATTCGTCCGCCGAAAAATGTTGACCCGGAGCAGAGTGAAGGATTAAAGCTGATTCCCGCGACAGCACAAGACGTCACCCTCATCACTGTGACTGATCCCGGACAAGCACTGGATGGAGTTGAGCGGATTGTGTCAGGACATCTGGGCGTGGCACAGAGTTTTATCTTTCATAAATTTTTTGCCAGCGCCCGCAAAACATTTTTGGGTCTTGAACCGGGCGAAAACCCCAGCACCGCCGTCGGCTCTGAGGTCGTACGTTTCAGCCTTGAGTCGAACGATGTAGATGCTCCCGAACGCGTGTGGCTCATTGCCGCCCGCAATCGCCAGCAACTCACGCAACTAGCGGAGCGATTGCTCCAACAGCAAGGCGGAAAGCTCGCGCGTGTTGAGCATCAAGGCATTGCCATGACGACCACCAGCAATGGCAAACGTGCCTTTACCTTTGTGGGAAACTATTTAGTGCTAGGAAGCCAGGAAAAGGTCCGGCAGGTGCTGACCGAAATGGGAAAGCAGACCGCTTTATTAGCGACAACTCAGTTCGGTACAGCCACGCGCCCAGCGCCAATCAATCATAGCGTCATGCACGGCTTCAGCTCCGTAGCGGCAGAAACACACGAGATGATGATTTCGCTCGCGCAGAGGCTCAAAGGAAACCCTCAAGCGAAGGCTTCCGTTGTCCTGGAACGCTTACCATTGGCAGTGTCCGTCACCTCACTGTCCGACCGTGGTGTCGTACGCGAAGCGCACTCGCCTGTCGGGAGCTTCCCCGCACTGGTGAACTTTTTGGAGTTCGTGTTTTGAAAAATGCCCCCCTACCAACGGCGAAGCTGTGCCAGAGATCGCTCTGGCTGCTTGGAACGCCACTACACGTCCACAGCGAACAAATGAAAGTGACAAGAATAGCTGACGTGTGGTGGTGAAGAGGGGAAGCTCCTGACACTAACGTCACAACATAAAATCACTTCTGAACGTCTTTATTTTTTTTGCGTAATCCTGCTGCCAATGCTGCCAACCCAGCCCCTAACAATGCTAGGGTTGTTGGCTCCGGCAGAGAAGCTGACGGTCTTGAGGTTGCTTTATTCAGTGAAGTAGAGTTGATATCATTCGTCAAAGCCAGCACTTGATAGAACGGAACTCGTCCGAAATTGGCAAAGCTGAGAGAGCCGCTATCGCCGCCCAACAATTTGGCGGCGTTGTTCGCTGCAAATGTCGAAGTAAAGGCCATCACCTCCGAATTGTTCTGGCGATTTAGCCCACTCCATCTTGCTCCGACCTCCTGAGCTGCGTCCACCCGATAGGGGCCAGATGATTTTGACGGATCAGATGTTTCAAGACTGGGAAGAGAAATAGTCGGCTCCGCTTTTTGAATTCCTGCGGTACCCGATGTTTCTCTGACTGAGTTCGCATAACTCGCACTAAATAACAGTGAGAGGCTGAAAACAGCTCCCAACCATAGTTGCTTTTTCATAATAGTAATCTCCTCGAAGTATTCCATTTTTGCGGACGCAAATTACGTCAGGGCTGCGTTCGCTCTTCACAGATTTACTACGTGGATTATTTAGTAATATTTTTTCTCTGGTTTGCCGGCTCGTTGCAAGAGGTGTTTTACCGCTTTTGCACGAGGAGTGTACTGGCTTGGCGTTAAACAGTCAAGCTGGAAATGTCGCTGGATCAGTGTTTTGCGGCAAGTCTTTTTAAGTATTTCGAGGTTCTTGGTGGGGCCATCAGACCCGCCGCGATTTGGCGTTGGAGTTTTCCTAAATCTTCGGGTGTGTCCACATCCTCCCATGGCGGAAGTAAAGAAAGCGTAGTCTCGGATTTGTCGGCCCGTGCTTGCGTTTGTACGAGCACTGCATCCGTCCCCCAATCAATGTCAACAAAAAGTTGGGGACAAGAATTGTTTGATCCGATGAGGTAGTAGCCGCCATCAGTCGCAGGCCCAATGACGACTTCTCGTGACGCGGCGAGACGATCAAATGCTTCAATGATGAATTCCTCCGGTAAGGTCGGAGTGTCGGCACCAAGAATGACAATCGAATGGAATCCCGCCGCCAATAAATCCGTAAGGCAATTGTGCAATCGCTCTCCCAAGTCCTGACCGTGTTGCGCGAGAAACAAGCAGCCTTCCAAATCGGCTGACTCAAACGCTTCGATTTCATCGGCTGGTGTGTAGCACAGCACCAATGAGACTTGTTCGCGTTCCGCTTGAACCTCCTCCATCATCGCAAACGTATCCTGCAAAAAACATACATATAACTCGGTCGCCTCTTCAGGGCTGAATTGACCGATCAGACGGGTTTTGACTTCACCGACCAACGGCGCTTTGGCAAAAACAACTAATGCTTCTTTCATTCTTTCTCCTGTTTATTGGCGAAAAGGGATAGTAGATGGAATTTGAGATGAGAAGCAACGGTTGCTTTGTATCCAACTGGAATTCTTCCTGATATTGAACTCAAATTGACTTATGGGCAGGATTGGTGGGGGAAGGAAAGACAATCACCTAAGCTGAGAATTCCACAGCTACGGAAATGTTTGAAAGTGAAATATCGCTGACAAAATTGTTGCTTGAGAAAGCAAGAGGGAGTTTTCTATGCTACGGTGGCCGTGTTACTCCCTCTTGCTCACACACTTGCAAGCTCTCAGCCATTCGCTTCGGTTGGTGGCTTTGTGCGTTGTTGCCAGGCCGAAGAAATCGCAATCACGGCAACCACAAGGTTTGACACGATAATCGGCGGTGCTTTCAGGAAAATGCCATAGCCGATCCACAAGAGCGCCGCAAAGGCTTGAATATAGCGCAGCCGATTTGGTTGTTTGAAAAAATACGAAGCGGCAAAAATGGCCGTCGCAACCCATCCAATCCATTCAGACATTAGCGCACCTCCCAATTACTTGCGGCGCTGGCTTGCGCACTCAAGGGGATTTCGCTGATCGTTAAATGATCGGTTTTGACTTTATCCCATTCCTGAATTTGCAGTCCGTACGATTCAAACAACGCGCGAATGCTGCCCGGCGCATTGACCCCGACAATCTCCTCTAAGACCGGGATCAAAGGGCTGAGTGCATCTGTACTCAGGATCGCCCGCTGTGCAATGGGCGCGATGTATTTGCTTTCTGATACCGCGACAGTCAGTCCATCACGGCGATTGACGTGTAACATGACGTGGACATCTGAACTTCCATCGCCCACATACACAATATGATCGGAACTGATGTTGAGACGCATTTGTAATTCATCCAGCACGGTGACTTTACCGTACCCGGCAGGAACCCGAATGATAGATTCAATCTCACCGGTTGTCGGGTGATACCGAAAGCGTGTGCCAAAGATATTTTCTGCTGGCACGATGTTTTCGAGCGCCGATTGAATAACTTCTTCCGGTGCGGCGGAAATCACATAGAAAGAAAATTGATACCCAGCGATCCCTTCACGCAAAATTTGCGGCAAGAGATGGATATTTTGTTTGAGCCGAATCCGCTTGCCGACTTCGTATAAATGTTCGCGCCGCACACAACGGAATTCGGGATCGTGCAACAATAAGTAAGCCAATTCGCCACCCTGTTGCACCAAGTTGATTTTCGCCATTCCGGCGACTTTATCCTCAAAATTGGAAAGCCCAAGCATTTCGCTCAGCGCCAACCCGGAGTCATTGAAGCTCAGGGTCTGATCAAAATCACTGGCAAATAAATAGTGTTTCATAATGAATCCTTTACTACTGCTAAATGAAGGAAACTGAATCGTACTGCAATGACCTTAAATGGCCCTTTGCGCAGTCTTAAATATGTTGCTTTGTTTGCGGCAGATGGGACGCGAGCTGAAAGGGAAGTGAACGCGCGTTGCAAGCGAAGACTGCCTGAAAAGTAGATTGAGTTTGTTGAGTCAGATCATCCATATCTACTTGTTTCAAGCAGTAAAAGGGGCGGTGAATAAGATGGTTACGAACCAATGAAATGTTGGCGATTGTGTAATAGTCAATTTTAGAGAGGGAGCCGACGCAGCATCGCTATCGGAATATGTATAGATAAAGACTGCTGCGCCGACTCTTGCTGGGCTTTTACGCTCAGGCTGAGGAAGCTAAGAACTCTTCAAAAGAAAAATTGCATTATAAATTGGTTGGCGAATCATTGGGTCTCCGATGCACTTGCTTAAAAATTATGTAGTGCTCCCTTGCCCATCGAAAGTATGGGGTGATTACTCCTGAAATTGTTTCTGAAGGCAACGAAACCCAGGCCTCAGGATTCTGTTTCGCTGCAAAAAAGTTCATCAGCAAAAGTGACAAGGGGGCGTGATTTTATTTGTCAAGCAAAGTCTAATTATGGAAAATTTTGGAGCTTCTACCTCTCTCAAAACCCCTCCGGGAGAATTGTTTTGGAAAGCCGAGTTGCCTGCCGATGTCACACAAGATATGCACTTCGGTTTTGCCGCCAGCGAGAGGCGGAACCGAACGTTGCTATGAAAAGACTCGGCTTTCCAAATTCGTCATCGTGCCTTCAGCCGTGCGTTTGACCAGAGGCAATACGATGTCAGCCATTTGCGCCATTCCCGTTAATGAGGAATCGCATACGACTAAAAAATCCAAATTACGGATGCGTTGTTGCGCTTGATTCAGGCCAAGCGTGGAGTGGATGATCTTTGATCCCACCACGATCAACGCCCTAATTTCTTTACGAGCCGCTTTGTCACAACTCGCCGCAGCAGGTGACAGGCATCGGCGACCATTAATCTCAAAATATTTCGTACCCGATGTAATGAAGAGCAGGTTGCTTAACCAGATTGTGGTGTCATCCGTCATCTGATCGCTGCCAAAAACACCAATCGCACCAGGTCCGTATCGAGCTTGAATTTCAATGAAGTGAGAAGCGATCAATTGCTTAGCAGCCTCCCAACTGATCGCTTCAATTTGCCCACAGGCTCCTTTGGCCAATGGTTGTGTTATTCGATGAGTATGATTCAGAATATCCGCCGCTGCCCTTCTTTTGCGCCCCAGAAAAACAGTATCAACTGAAAACGAATTGTTCGGCTTGATTGTCACGGAGTCAGTCCGTTCAATCGGTCTCCCGCTGTACACGCCACGGTTGTGGCAGTGTTCTGTAGACGTGATGCAATGATGTAAGACAGCGTCGTATTTCATCCCAAACAAAGCTAGGTTGTCGGTTATTATTCCGTGACCTGAAATCAAAACGCTTGTTTTGGTTTCGCTGTACTACTTGGCAAGGCCCGTGCCAAATCACCTGGAATTGCTCAAGTGCCTGTAAACAAAGCGTGTGATCAATGAATAGGAGCAAAAGAGGCATTGTTGAGGTTCTGGATTTGCCACAATATTGTGGCATCTCGGCAGGCTGGCGACGTATTGGTGGGAGGCCTGGCTACTCTCGGAAGCGAGTGCAGTCAATTCCATACTTTTTAACTTTGTAATTGATGATCCGTTCGGTGATTTGCAGCAGGTTGGCGGCGCGGGCTTGATTGCCGTGGGTGATTTTGAGCGTTTCAATAATCATTTCGCGCTCAAGCGATGCAACCGCCGCATTGAGCGAATTACTGGGCAACGTGCCACTGACTTCAGCCGTTTGCAAGGTGGGTGGTAAGTGGTGTCCGTGAATGACCGCGTCATCGCACATCACGACAGCACGTTCGATGCAGTTCTCCAATTCACGGACGTTCCCCGGCCAGTGATAACTCATCAACATATCAATCGCAGGCGTCGAAATCCGCTTCACGATTTTGCCGTGTTCTCGCGCGTATTTTTCCACAAAATGATCGGCCAGTAGTAGGATGTCCGTTTTACGTTCGCGCAAAGGTGGCAGGTAGATCGTGAAGACATTCAGGCGGTAATACAAATCCTCGCGGAAGGTGCCATTGGCAATAGCCTCTTCCAGGTTTTTATTGGTTGCTGCAACCAGTCGAACATCGGCTTTAATCGTGATGGTGCCACCAACTCGCTCGAATTCTCGTTCCTGCAAAACGCGCAGCAAGCGTGTTTGCGCAGACATGGTTAACTCGCCAATTTCATCCAGAAAAATCGTGCCACCGGTCGCCAGTTCAAAGCGGCCTTTACGCTGCTGCATCGCTCCCGTAAACGCGCCGCGCTCGTGACCAAACAGTTCCGTTTCAATCAAATTTTCTGGTAACGCACCGCAATTGACCTTGATGAACGATTGACTGGCGCGGGCCGAATTGCGATGTATTAAATCGGCAATGACCTCTTTCCCTGTTCCTGATTCTCCGCGTAACAACACCGTAGTTTTGGCCGAGGCGACTTGCAACGCCTGCTCCAAAACCGTCAGGACGGCATTGCTGCTGCCAATGAAAGAACCAATGTCCGCTTTGTGCGGAACTACTTTATTGGCTATTGAGATTGCGGAATCATCCACGACCGATTTACTGGCGGCATACTGATGAATCGTAAACGATTGTCCGATGAGGACGGAGACCAGAGACAGAAATGAAGCAATTGAGTTGAGTTCATCAGGGTAACGCGGCTTGCAGTATGAACCTAAGGCTCCAAAGGTTCGCCCTTGAATTTGTAACGGGACGCAAACAAAGGCGCGCGCCTCGTCTTCGGTGGCTGTCCCCATGCGATTTAAGTGGAGCGGCTCATCCGCAACTTGCGGGACTATGATGGGTTTTCCCGCCTGGACAACGCGCCCTGTAATGCCTTCTCCCAGTTGATAGCGCCCTTGCGCGCGCGCCCGCCCGCTGATGCCAATGGCGGCAGCGACACGAATTTCCTGTGTTCTTTCATCAAGCAATGAAAGTTGTGATTGTTGCAAATTATGACGCTCTTCGAGCAGGGTCAGAACACGAGTTACCGCATCCTCAAATTGAAAGCTACGATCTAAGAGCCGATGAATTTCTTGCAGTGAAATTAAATAGGACAGATGGTCATTGAATGATTGTATTAATGGTGTTTCCAAGTGAAAGGCCGTTCTCATAAATGCGTTCCTCTAAACCACAATCTCGCGCTGACTGCGTGTAAGCGCACTTCGATCCATACACAAAAAGAGCAATGCCTGTGCCACACCCGAACTTGCGGTGAGAGGGCGAGAAGGGCATTAAATTGCTTGGAAATTCTTTAGTTTGTAGTGGTTGAGGTTGATTTGTAGTGGTTCTACGGAATTGTTGGAATGGGAAAATATGGAGACGGAATTGTAGGAAAATGCGAATAGCAGATGAAAAAGAAAGCCTGACGAATTTTTTCGCCAGGCTTTCTTTTTTTCACTTCCTGATTTTTTGTGTCTCAATCACCACTCGCGCTATCCACTTTGCTTAACCGATTGGCGTAGAGCGGAAATCCTGCTGTTAGTTCTTTGACCCGTTTGGTGACGTTGGTGCGAACTGTTTCGTCATTGGGCGCGCTTAGGACTTCGGTGATCACTTCAGCAATGACTTTCATCTCACTTTCGCCCATGCCGCGTGTAGTGACGGCAGGAGTGCCGATGCGAATGCCGCTGGCTTTCAGCGGCGGGTTGGTGTCAAACGGAATGGAATTTTTATTGACGGTGATATGCGCCGCATCCAACGCCTTTTCCGCATCTTTGCCAAACAGCCCTTGGCTGAAGACATCCACCAGAAAGACGTGATTGTCAGTGCCACCGGAGACAATACGAAAACCAGCGTCAACCAATCCGGCGCATAAGGCTTTGGCATTTTGCACGATCTGTTGCTGATAGGTTTTGAATTCGGGTTGCAATGCTTCCTTAAAGGCAACAGCTTTGGCCGCGATGATATGAACCAGAGGACCGCCCTGAATGCCAGGGAAGAGCGAGCGGTCTACATCTTTCGCAAATTGCTCTCTACACATAATCATGCCAGCGCGTGGGCCTCGTAAGGTCTTGTGCGTTGTCGTTGTTACAAAGTCGCAGTGCGGAATGGGGGAAGGATGAATGCCGGCTGCGACCAATCCCGCGATGTGGGCGATGTCCGCCATCAGCAGCGCGTCCACCGATTTCGCAATGGCAGCAATGCGCTCGAAATCAATCACGCGCGAATAGGCGGACGCGCCGCAGAGAATTAGCCTGGGCTTATGTTCCTGCGCCAATTGCTCCATCGCTTCGTAATCAATCGTCTCGTCGTCTTTTTTCACGCCATACGGGATGATCTTGTAGCTTTTGCCCGAAAAGTTCAGCGGATGGCCGTGTGTCAAATGGCCGCCGTGCGATAAATCAAAGCCTAAGATCGTGTCCCCATAATTCAGCACTGACAAGTAAACGGCCATATTGGCTTGCGAACCGGAATGAGGTTGCACATTGACGTGTTCGCAACCAAACAGTTCTTTGGCTCGCGCAATGGCAATGTTTTCGACGACGTCCGTGTACTCACAGCCACCATAATAACGACGTCCCGGATAACCTTCGGCGTATTTATTCGTGAAGACGGAACCGGCGGCTTGCAACACGGCTTCGGATACGAAATTTTCGGACGCGATGAGTTCGAGTCCTTCGTGTTGACGACGCGTTTCATCTTGAATGGCTTGATAAATATCAGGATCAGATTCAGCAAGAGTGCGATAGTGATTCATAAATTAGGTGTTAGGTGTTGGGTGTTAGATGGCGATTGAACTAACACCTGACACCTATTTCTTCTCCAATGCAGCAATTTTCTCAACGCGAACGGCGTGGCGGCCGCCCGCAAATTCACTTGATAAATAACTCTGCACAATTTCGCGGATTGTTTCGGGCGAAGTTGTGCGCGCTCCAACTGTGATGATGTTGGCATCGTTATGTGTGCGCGCCAGTTGGGCCGTTTCTGCGTTCCAGGCGAGTGCCGCGCGAATGCCTGGAATTTTATTGGCAGCAATCGAAACGCCAATGCCCGTGCCGCAAACGATAATGCCGCGTTCGGCGTCACCTCTGACAACCGCATGTCCAACGCGGGCGGCGAAGTCGGGATAGTCCACGGAAACCTCTGCCGACGTGGTGCCGAGGTCTTCCACTTCCACGCCCATTTGCGTGAGTTGTTGTTTGATGGCTTCTTTTTCTGTATAGCCTGCGTGGTCGCTGGCAATGGCAATTTTCATGATGTCAAACAAAAGTTCGTTTGGGGCTATTTCTTCAAATAGCGTAGAGATTGCATGATTTTCAAGACTTCCTGGCGTGAAAGAGAAGAAGTCGTGAGCGAATAAAACATTTGATATTTCG
>JAEUQN010000151.1 GCA_016789725.1 Blastocatellia bacterium
TCCTGCCGAATACGCCTTGCATAGTCAATGCGGGCAAACCGAAGGCAATGCTCGCGGCGTGTTTCGTTTTACCTGTCCCGGATTCGCTCGACGGCATTATGGAGCACGCCAAATATTGCGCCCTCGTGCATCAACAAGGCGGCGGAACGGGCATGAGCTACGAACGGCTACGTCCTGCTGGTTCGCAGGTCAGCGAATCACGTGGCATTGCTTCTGGCCCGGTTTCGTTTATGCAAATCGTCAACACCGTCACTGAAGTAGTGAAGCAAGGTGGCGTGCGACGCGGCGCAAACATGGGCATTCTGTCGGTTGCGCACCCGGACATCCTGCGTTTCATTCACGCCAAGAACGATCAAAAGAGCCTCACGAATTTCAATATCTCTGTTACCGTCTCCGATAGATTTTTAGAAGCGGTGGAGAATAATGAATGGTTTCAGACCGAGTTCGACAATCAGCTCTGGGCACAAGCAGTGTTTGACCCGAAAGCTAATGATGGCGCGGGCGGCAACTACAACTACAACGGCCAGGAGCCGCCTCAACTCGGCATGGTGTTCGCGCCCGATGTCTGGCGGCGCATCATCACTTCGACGCATGCCTGGGCCGAGCCGGGCATTATCTTCATTGACAATGTGAATCGGCATAACCCGTTGCTGCATTCGATGGGGCCGAAACGCGCGTCAAACCCTTGTGCGGAACAAATGCTGCACGATTACAATGCCTGCAATCTCGGCTCGCTGGATGTCGCCAAGTACTTCAATCCGATAAGCAAGGATTTGGATTGGGAGCGCTTACAGTCCGATATTTATTGGTGTGTGCGCTTCCTGGATAACGTGGTGGATGTGTGCGATTGGCCACTCCCGCAAATTTACGAAGTCGTGCAACGCACGCGCCCCATTGGCTTGGGCGTGATGGGGTTGGCGGATTTGCTGCTGCACAAGCGGCTGCGTTATGGCAGTGAAGAAGCGGCGGCGTTCGCTGGGCAATTGATGCAATTCATTCGTCGCACAGCCTGGCAAGCATCGCTCGCTCTTGGCGCGGAGAAAGGCGTGATGCCGGAGTTTGAGGCCAATCGGGCAGCGTACGAACAACTGCTGTATAACGAAGTCGGTCTTGCGCGTGACCTCCCGCTCACTCCGCGCAATTACGAAGTCACGACCATCGCGCCGACGGGCACGATTTCGCTGGTGGCCGAAACCAGTTCGGGCTGCGAACCGAATTTTTCCTACGCCTACGTGCGGCGCGACACGCTCGGCAAACGTGTTTATGCCCATCCGCTCGCGGCGGCGGCGCTCAATATTGCGCTTGACCCGCTTGACGAAGCTTCGGTGGAAGCGGCGGCGGAGCAACTCCAAAAACGTGCTGCGGAGTTGCCGGATTATTTTGTAGACGCGCACACGCTCACGCCCGACGAGCATTTGCGTATGCTAAAAGCCTTGCAGCAACACGTAGACAATTCGATCAGCAAAACGATCAATGCGCCCGCGAGTTTCACGCTTGAAGACACCGACCGCGTGCATCGTCTGGCATGGAAGCTCGGCGTCAAGGCGGTGAGTTATTACCGCGACGGTTCGCGCGAAGGGCAAGTGTTAAGCGCCATACCCGCATCGCAAGCGGAGCCAGCCCCTACCGCGATGCCGAGCACAACGACGGCAACGACCACCGCCAAAATCAATCGTCCGCGTGAATTGACGGGCTTCACGTGGCAGATTCCCTTTGATGGACAAAACCTGTACGTCACGATCAATCACGATGGCGAGCGGATTCTGGAAATTTTCGGCAACGGCCCGCTCTCACCGAGCGTTGGCATGCTGGCCTCAAAGATGCTGCGCGGCGGATTCAGCGTGCATGAAGTCGCCAACTGCCTGAACAAAATCACCGGCACACACGCGACGTTTTTCAACCAACGGTTGATTACGTCACCGGAACAAGCGGTGGCGGAATGCTTGCTGATTACCGAACGACGGCTGCAAGGATTGCAAGACACTATCGCCAAGACCCTGCCGCAAGCCGTCACCGGCAAACGTTGCCCCGAATGCGGCTCAACCAACGTGTTTCGCAATGGCGGCTGCGATACGTGTCAGGATTGCTCGTGGTCGAAATGCTCATAATGGGGGCGGTGCCTGCCTGCCAGAATAAAAAAGCCGGGCGGACAGTTCTGCCAAATGGTTCCGGCAGTAGATCGGAGCCATTTGATAGCCCTGCTCGCCCGGTAAAGGAAGCGTTTATTTTCCAACCAAAGTCTTGGTCACGTTTATACGCTCTTGTTTCCCCACTAGCTTTTCTGATTGGAAGCCGTGGAAGCGGTGGGCGAGTCAATCCCAGCGTAGCGCAACCATCGGATCAACCTTGGTTGCGCGTCGCGCTGGAATCCAGCACGCCAGCACGGCAACCGCCGCCAGCAATAAAGCCACACCAGTGAAGGTCGTAAGATCGAGCGCATTGAGGCCGAAAAGCAAGCCGCCTAACCAGCGCGTGCCTATCAAGGCCGCCGCCAAACCGAGCGCTAGGCCTAAAGCCGTGAGGACGATCCCTTGTCCCAACACCAAGCGCAATATGTTGGAGGTATTCGCGCCGAGCGCGATGCGGATGCCGAGTTCCCGCGTGCGTTGCGCCACGGCGTAAGACATCACGCCGAAAATGCCGATGGCCGCCAGCAACAACGCGAGCAGGCCGAAGCTACCCAATAACGTAGCCGCTACGCGCGCGGGAAAGAGCGGCGCGGCCATGTGTTCGGTCAGCGTTTTGGCACTGTAAATTGGCAAGGTTGCGTCGAGTTGCTGGAACTCACGGCGCAAAGCGGCCATCGTAGTGGCAGGGTCCCTATTGGTGCGTGCGATCAGCGTGGCGTAACCATCGCGCGGCCTCATATTGAAATAGGCGAAAGGCTTGGTCTCTTCGCTCAAGCTGAAATATTTGCCGTCTTGAATGATGCCGACGACTTCGATCCACGGACCGCGCGTGCCGTCCAGGCTGAAGCGCCTGCCTAATGCCGATTGCTCCGGCCAGAAACGGCGCGCGAAGGTTTCGTTGACGAGGGCGACGCGCTGCTGGTTTTCACCATCCTGTTCGGTGAAATCGCGGCCTTGTACCAACCGCGTCCCCAATGCTGCCAGCGTGCCGGGTGAAGCCATGCCGGTCATGGCCATCGGGGCTTCCGCGCCTTGCGCTTCGGGCTGGCCTTCGATTTGGATGGCTTCGTTGTTGAGGTCGAGACTGAGGGGGACGAAATCAGTCAAACCGGCGGCTTCGATGCCGGGCAAGGCGCGCACGCGATGCAACAGTTGTTGTTTGAATTGCCGTATGCGTCCTTCGTCGTATCCCTGCCGTTTCAAATCAAAGGTCATCTCCACCGCATGTTGTGCGATGAAGCCCGGATTGATGCGCTGGGCGTTTTGCAATCCGCGCAAGACCAGTCCCGCGCAAATCAACAGCACCAGCGACAGCGCAACTTGCCCAACCACCAAGCTATTGCGCAACCACGAACGGCGATAGCCTTGCATCTTTGTTTCGTCTTTCAACGCCGGAACCAAATCGGAGTTGGTCGCCTGCCACGCGGGCAACAACCCGAACAGCAGTCCGGTCAGCAAGGTCAGCAAGCAGGTGAACAGCAAGACACCCTGGTCGAGGCGCAGCGCGATCATCAGCGGAATGGCGAGCGGCGGCTTGAACGCGGCCACCGCGTCAATCAACCACGACGCCAGCAGTAATCCGCTGCCGCCGCCGAGAATGGATAACATCATGCTTTCGGTCAGCAGTTGCCGCACCAGTCGCGTGCGGCTTGCGCCCAACGCCAATCGCACGGCAATTTCTTTGCGCCTTTCAGTGGCGCGCGCCAGCAACAGGTTCGCCAGATTCGTGCAGGCCAGAAGCAAGACCAGCCCGACTACGACGGTCAGCACGCCAGCGAAACCCATCAGCGGCCCGCGCATAAATGTGCCGAATAAGCCCGGCGGCGACAGTGCAATCGTGAGACCTTCGTTGTCGGCGGGATATTCGCGCGCCAGTTGCGCGGCGATGTTTTTGAGCGCGGCTTCAGCCCGTGACAATGTGACGCCAGGTTTGAGGCGGCCTTGCACAAAGAAGTTCGCCGTGTCGCGATCGTTCAAATAATCGCGCCCAGGTTCGATGATCGTTAGCATCATCGAAGGGAACCACATCTCGACTTTGAAGCTGACTTCGGTACCGTAAAAGCCTGGCGCGGCGACGCCGATGATGGTGAAGCTGTGGCCGTTGATGAGCGCCTGCTTGCCGACAATCGCCGCATCCGAGCCGAAGCGTGTTTGCCAGCATTCGTGCGTAATCACTGCAACCGGATGCGCGCCTGGCATCAGATCGTCTTGCGGTGTGAAGAATCGTCCGAGCAGCGGCTGGACGCCCAGCAACTCGAAATAATTGCCCGTCACGAGATAACTCCACACGCGCGAATTCACACCGTCGCGGCTCAGGCTGACAGTCGTGTTCCGATAGGCCAGCATTCCCGCCAATACGTCGTTGCGGTCACGCAGATCGCGGTAATTCGGCACCGAGAACGTTGGAAAGTCGCGCGAGCCGTCGAGTGCCGCGTTGTTGAGGGCAACTATCCGTTGGGGTTCCGCCACAGGTAACGAGCGCAAAAACAGCGCATTGACCAGACTGAAAATCGCTGTATTCGCGCCGATGCCTAAGCTGAGCGACAACAACGCCACCAACGTGAAGCCGGGCCGCTTCCACAACATTCGCGCGCCATAACGCAGGTCTTGCCATAAGTGAGTCATAAGATTACCTCTTTCCTCACTTGAGCGAATCAAACACTGTGCCACACCAGGCAACGGGTAAGTCCTTTATGCAAGAAACTGTGGGCACATCTGGTTCGTCGAAGCCCGCGCTGGAATGTTCGGATCTGGGGATGCTCATTCCCGAAACTGAAACGGCCTGGCAGGATTATCAAGGCACCGCTACGCTCATTCGCCGCAACTGTTCCTGCGTTGCTTGCGCTTCCTGACCCTTCTGAAACTTTTCGGCAACGGCCTGCTGTCGCCAAGCGTTGTCCTGCTGGCCTCGAAGATGTTGCGCGGCGGATTCAGCGTGCATGAAATCGCCAACTGCCTGAACAAAATCACCGGTACACACGCGACGTGTTTCGCAATAGCGACGGTGATACGTGGCAGGATTGCTCGTGGTCGAAGTGCTCGTGATCATCGCTACGAATGCCTACCAAAACAAAAAAGCCGGGCGGACAGTTCTGCCAGATGGTTCCAGCGGTAAAGCGGAATCACCTGGCAGTCTTGTTCGCCCGGGAGGTGAAACGTTTGTTTTCCAACCTTGTCCCTCGTCTCTCTCAACAAGTCTGAAAAACCTATTCTACGGTGGTCGCGCAATGACCAAAATAATGCACTGCCATCATTTTTGTGATGAGGTTGCGACATCGCACTGCGGACGAAGCCCAAACGGCAGAAAAACAGAAAGACCATTTAGCTCCAACCGCCGAACGAATCCCACACGGTATGAAAAAAAGGGCTGGCTGCTATGCTCCTTTTGCCATCGCGTTAGACCTCGTCCGCCGCCTTGCGTTGCGAGGGCGGCGTTTGTGTGAGCGGTGGTGGTTGGGGGCCGCGGGGCGTTTCAAAAGAAGCCTCCAAACTGCCCGAACGTACCCACTGCTCGACTAACTTATCAGACAGTCCGATGTCCTCGTGTAGCGATTGGCAAAGCTGCTCCGGCGTTAGTTCGCTCGCCGCAAGCCCGTGTGCTGTTTTCGAGAACCTCGTGTGTCCGAACAACACAATCAATTCATCGGGGTGATTGCGGCGCGCAAAAAGACGCTGATTGAATGGGCTTTGCTCGCGTGAGGCTTCATAACGGGTCAGATAGAGCGCGTGATCGGCGGCATCTACCAGCAAACGGCAAGGCAGGTATTGCGGGTTCGGTGGCAAGTGCGCCCAGATGAGATGGGTGCTATCTACCGGTTCCACCTCAACGGCAAACACGGGATCACTGCTCACAAAAATGCCTTCATTCAAGGGCAGCGGCAGGTTGCTCAAGAGGGAAGAATCAATCAGCCAGTCACTGCCTTCAAGGCAGACTTTTACGCTGCCGTGATTGATGACGCCCATGTCGCGCATTGAGCCGGCAACGCGGCGGGTGTTGAAGCCAACGGCCTGCGCCAGTGCAAAGAGTGCGTTGCTGGTCGGCCAACAGGTTCCGCCTGCGCCATCAGCGAGCCAGTGCGTGAAGAACTCTTCTGCCTCGCCCCCGGGTAGCGGGCGCTCCGATGCTGTGCGCAGCGCAATCATCTTGCGGACGTTGTCGAAGGGGACGCTGGCGCACCACGCGCGATAGAATGTTTGCAGCCCGATAAGATTGAGGGGAGGAAGATGTGCGAACCCCAGACGCTCCAGAACGCGGTCTCGCATCTGGTCGCTCAGCCCATCCGACAGGTCGGTTGTATTCGGTGTGTGAACTTCAGTCATAAGTACCTCATCATCATTGCAGGCGGGGAAACTCTTGCACTGTCTGTTCCAATAGCCTTCATCACGGTGCTATTCCACTCAGTCGCCGCAACTGTTCCAATGTCGCCTGTGCTTCCTGATCGCCCGGTGCAAGCGCCACGAGTTTTTCCACATAGCTGAGGGCTGACCGGATGTTGCCGCGATCACGCTCGAAGGTCAACAGCGCAATCAGAATCTCGCGGTCGAGCGGATGCCGTTGATGGGCGCGCTCCAGCCAGGCAATAGCACCCGCGAGGTCGCCGCTCGCTTGCAACGCGAGGCCATAAGCATAGCTGTACCGCGCGTCGTTCGGCTCCAGTGTCGTAGCTTTACGCAAAAACTCCGTCGCTTCCTGACGCCGTCCTTGCCGCACCAGCAACAACCCGAAGACGTGGCTCGCCTGGGCGCTATCTGGCGCGAGCGTCATTGCCTGCCGCAGCAGTTTTTCCCCTTCGTCATCGCGGTTCTGGCTGCGGTACAAATCGGCCAGATTGACCAGCGCCGGAACGAAACGCGGATCAAGACGCAAGGCAGTTTTCAATGCTGCTTCCGCCTCGCTCAAGCGTCCCAGCCGCAGGTAGAGTTGGCTCAAGTTGAGGTGCGATTCTGCGCGCTCCGCACTGGCAATCTCAGCAGCAATCAGTTCGGCAAACGCGCGGTCGAAGTCTTGCCGCTGCGGTGCGGACATTGATTCCAGCGGTCCCGCGAGCACACGCGCCGCTTCAATGCGCACGCTGCGCACCGGATCGCGCAACAACGCGGTGACCAACTGCCATTGCTCGGCGGGTGGTAGCGATTCCATTGTGCGCGCAGCAGCGGCGCGCACCAGCGGGTCATCATCCTCTAACCCTGACCGCAGCGCGGGCAGCAAGGCCGGATTCAAGTACGCGGGCAAGAGCGACAGCGCAGTGGCGCGGACGATGGAGGATAATTGACGATCTCTTGCAACTGTCGTCAGCAACTGACCTGCGCCGGGCAACTCGCGCCGCCCCGCATCGAAGGCTGCCGTATAGTTTGTTGCGCCACTCTGATTCGGCCCAAACCAACGCGCGACGGCTTCCGCAGCCCATTGCGCGGGCTTCTCCTTGTGACATTGCGTGCAGGCGTTCGGCGTCCCGTGCGCGACCGAAAGATCAGGGCGCGGGAGGCGAAAGCTGTGATCGCGCCGCGCATCAACGCCCATGTAAATTTTCTTCGGCATGTGGCAGTTGATGCAAAGCGCCGCCGCGGTGCCGGGCTGATGGTGATGATGTTCGGCGGTGTCGAACTTCGCGGGCTGATGGCATTTGGTGCAGGTGGAATTTCCTTCCACGCGCTTGAGCTTGACGCTGTGCGGATTGTGGCAATCAGAGCAGGTCACGCCTGCGCGGTACATTTTGCTTTGCGTAAACGAACCGTACTCGTAAACCTCATCGAAAATCTGGCCGTCAGCGTGGTAAAGATTTTGTTCGAGCAAGGAAGGCCGGTATTGATCAAGAAAAGGACGACCCGGTTCGGCCTGTCCGACGAGCGGGCTGCGGCGCGCGTGGCACGGCGCACAGGTTTCGACTTCGACAGGCAAACGTTGTGCTCCTGTCCAGCGCGCTGTGCCTGTTGTTGCATCGGGGTTGCCCCATTCACCGCTCGCGCCCCGCAACCGCACGAGCAAGCCTTTTGTTTCATTGTCGCCGTATATCTGCCCCGCTTGGCGCGCCTCTGCCCAGCCCACGTGCGCAGAGCCGGGGCCGTGACACGCTTCGCACGAGACGCTCAATTCCAACCACGTGGTGGCATAGCTGTCTTTTGCCAGATCGTAGTTCTTTTGCAGATTGGTCGAATGACAGGCCGCGCACATGTAATTCCAATTTTGATTGCGCCCCGTCCAGTGCAGCGGATCGTCGTGCTTGATGTTTTCATTGGGATAAAGATGAAACCACCGCTGACCGCCCTCGCCGTTCGGGCGCGTATCCCAGGCGATGCTCAAGCATTGCAAACGGCCATTGGGAAAGGCGATCAGATATTGTTGCAACGGACGCACGCCGAACACATACGCGATTTCGTAATCGTGCAACTTGCCATCCGGCCCATCGGTACGCACAAAGAACTTGCCGTCGCGTTTGTAGAAGATCGAAGTCACGCCCGCGTATGTGAAACGCGCATCGTTGAAATCGCCGAGCACAGTCGTTTCGTTCACGACCTGCATAGCGAGCGCGTGGTCGGAGTTATGCCACTGTTCGGCTTCAGCCTGATGACACTTGGCGCAAATGCTTTGCCCGACGTACTGCGCCGCTGGCGTGCTTGCCGGGGCTGCGTTCTCGCGCTGGCTCAGCTTGTAAATCAGCAAGCCAGCGCCGACCAGCAGCACGATGACCGCGCCCGCCACAAGGCGGCGGCGATGGGCTTTCGATGGTTTGGTGTGGGCTGGCGCAACAGGCTGCTGCGCACTTTTCGGTTTTATTTTTTTCCGAGGCAATGCTCAATCTCCTGCAACGGGTTGTTTTATTACGAGTGAAGTAACAAGCGGTGCTGGCTCCAGGTCAGCGGTTCTACAAGGGAGTTAGCAGCATAGACACCTCTTGTGATTGTGACTCGCACCCTGCACTACTACTGAACATCGAACCCGAAACCGCAAATAAATTGCGCCTTATCTCTTTGGTATTGCCTTACTTTTACGTTGAACTCACGTTAGTTACCTTTCGAAGGGCGAAAGTGATTATTCAGTAGATGCCCGACAATCCTCCAATGTGTAGGTCCAGTTGCTTTTACGGAGGAATAATGATTCCACACCCCACGGGAACAGCGATGTTCCACTGTCCTATGAGAGGGGTAATGGGATAATCCAAGTCATTTTCAAAATAGTCACTTTTGCTCGTACTACCTTCCTCGAAAGTCAAGCCGCTCAACTTAACTGTCCAATCAAGCCTCGCTTTGGGAGGAATTTTTCCGTCGCCAAGAATCGTCAAAAGGTGT
This sequence comes from Blastocatellia bacterium, assembly GCA_016789725.1. Lineage (GTDB taxonomy): Bacteria > Acidobacteriota > Blastocatellia > RBC074 > RBC074 > JAFDVL01. The sequence continues at coordinate 9,417 of JAEUQN010000151.1, forward strand.
CTACCTCCACGCTGATTGTTCACAGTGATAGTTTGCGGCGCACCAAATGTTATCTTGCCAACAGAAATTCCATCCATCAACACTGAAAAAACTATATTCTGAGTGGTGCCTTGTACTTGCCCTTCCACTGTTATGCCTACCTTAACATTGCCACCTATGCACGGGTCAGGATCAACTTTTCCACGGTAGTCATTTATAGCGCCGAAGAGTATATACTCAAGATGCAAGTGATCACCCGTGGATCCTCCAGAACTATCAGCATATCCGATGACCTGCCCTTTCTTAACCGTGTATCCTTCTTTTAAGAAAGGATAACTGCTGGTTAAGAGATGCGCGTATACCGTTTTTCCCCCATCATCGTGTTGGACCACTACATAATATCCCCATCCCAATTTAACCGAAACGGCCACGTTCCACTGACCTAAAGGAAAGCGAGAAAGAACTTCGGGGTAATCACCACTTATACTCGTACTACCATCCTCGAAAGTGAAGCCGCTCAACTTAACAGTCCAGTCAAGCCTGGCTTTGGGCTGTGGGCTTCCTGTGAGGAGGACTGTTAATAAGTGTCTCCCTCCACGCTGATTGTTCACAGTGATGGTTTGCGGCACACCAAATGTTGCCTTGCCGACAGAAATTCCATCAATAAACACTTCAAAAACTAAACCCGTATTCTGAGCCGAGCCTTGTACTTGCCCCTCCACTGTTATGCCTACCTTAGCACCCCCTGTTCGATTAGGAATATTTTTTTCTTGAGGCTTCTCAGGAACCACACTCACTGTCCCATCCGCCACAGCGAGGACGGGTTCTCCCTTGCTGGCTACATAGTCTGTTCCCCAATGTGCTCCTTTGACGGGCTTAACGATGGGAGTGAATTTGCTGGTAACGACCAAGAAATTCTTCACCGGATCATCTGCCTGCAAATGCCAAGGATCCCTCACCAGGGGATAACCCAGCAATGAGCCTTTGCAACCGCAGAGGAGGTCGTTATTACTTAACTGTGTGCCTGGCAGCGGAGATGTTGCCACGCGCCTGCTCTCATCGGTTGTACCGCGCACATTCATTAGCTGTGATTGTTTCATCTGCTCCATCTGTGACGATGGCCTTGTCAGAATTGTTCCGAGGATGATTATCGCCTCGTAAATTCCATCCCTATTTCGCTCGTTCGTGAACGCTTGCGGCGGCAGCGTTACACGTACGGTCTTGGCTGATTGATCATACATGGAGGAGAACAGTTCGAAACTGTCAAGCACCTCATTCTCACTATCTTCGAATATTTGCGCGAATACCTGCAACTCCGCATTTGGCGGCAGAGAATTTACGAAACTGTCAGGAACCTGGAAAATCACCTCGAAATCCAGCGCGGGAGGTTGCTTGCCAGTGTTGATTCTGAGTTGGTATGGAAGGTGTGGGCCAGGATCAAACAAAGATGCGGTAACATCAAAATCCTCCTTTGTTTCAGGCGTATTTGTTGCTGAGACCGTTACTTTTGTTTCCTGGTCAAAAGAACCAGCGGGGAAAATGGCCGTCGCCTTCTCTTGCAGAGTAACATTGCCGCCTTGTGGAGTGACGGTACTCACTGTTGTTGGGACTGGCCCGCCGATATTGATCTTGACTGTGTTGGCTGTCTTTCCATCAACCGTCAAGATGATGTCTAGCTCCCCATAGCCAATCAAACTGCGTGGCACCAGCAGGTTGAGCTGATCCAGTCCCACAAACTCGCCCTGCGCTCCCGCATAAGACACCGCTACCTCAACGCCCTCAATTTTTGCCGATACCGCTGACGGGGCACTGACCCTGCGAAAGCCTGTTCCGAATAACACCAGAAACATCTGTTCGTTGCTTGCTCCCAGATCAAGCGGCGTCAGCAAATGCCTGTTTTGTGCCGCATCCCACCGCGTGATCGGTTCAGTGACCTGCGTACCGTCCGCCTTCACTCGCAGTGCATAACCCGCTGGCGGGCCTTGACCGTCCGCATTCGCCGCAAACAGTCCGGGGGCAACCGATGTAATCTGCACTGTGCCAGTTAAATTTGCCCCCGCGCCGTTCGTGATCGTGACGGTTGCCGTGCCATTCGCCGTGCCAGCCGGAATCAGATAATTGACCTGTTGCGGCGAGACATAAAACAGTGGCGCGAGACGCTCCACTCCGGCACTGTCCCTGACACGCACGGTCGTACCGGCCAATGTGGTCGGCAATGGCAGCCTTGCCGCCGCCTGCGTCGTCGTAGCAAGGTTTACGCCGAAAGCTGACACAATCGAATCACTTGCCAACGCAGTTCCGTAATAGCTCGCCGCAGAGACGCTAGTCACTGACGCAACCTGTGTCACTGCCACGTTAAGTGTAGCTGTCGCTGTCGCGCCTTTGTTGTTAGTCACCATTAGCGTAAAGCTAGCGTTGGTGGCTGTGCTGCTGGCTGCGATGTCTGCTGTTATCGTGCCAACGGTGTTGACGAGATTCGAGACGGTCACACCGTTGACAGTCGCGTTGATAGCATTATTGACCCTAATGATCAGTGTACTTATGATCTGATCCCCGTCGCTCACAGTGGCAATAGTAGAATTGCTGGTAGCACTGCCTTGCTGCCGCGAGATAGCAACAGTACTAATTGCCGGCACGCATTGGTTGAGCAGGATCGTCAGGTTGTTGGCGTTGGCATTTGCGGTGGCAAGGTCTTGCTTGCCATCGCCATTGAAATCCCCTACTGCCACGGAGAGGGGGCCGCTCCCCACACTCACAGGTGAACCAGCCGCTGGCGTAAATCCGCCACTGCCATTACCCAGCAGAATCGTCACGTTGTTGGCGTTGGCATTTGCGGCGGCAATGTCCAGCTTTCCATCGCCATTGAAATCACCTACCAGCACAGCATAGGGACTATTCCCCACGCTGACGAGAGAACCAGCAGACTGAGCGAATCCGCCGTTACCATTCCCCAGCAGGATTGTCACATTATTGGAGATGTTATTAGCGACCGTCAGGTCTTGCCGACTATCGCCATTGAAATCCCCCACTGCTATGGAGAGGGGGCCGCCCCCCACACTCAAAGGTGAGCCAACCGCTGGCGTGAACCCACCGCTACCATTCCCCAGCAGGATCGTTACATTACCAGAATTCACATTCGCCACCGCCAGATCAAGCCTACCATCACCATTGAAATCCCCCACCGCGACGGAGCGAGGCCCATTCCCTGCATTGACAGGTGAACCAGCCGCTGGCGTGAAGCCCCCGCTGCCATTGCCCAGCAGAATCGTCACATTGTTGGAACCAAAGTTCGGGATGGCAAGGTCTTGCCTGCCATCACCATTGAAATCTCCCACCGCCAAGGCGTAGGGCTTGTTCCCCACACTCACAGGTGAGCCAGCCGCTGGCGTGAACCCACCATTTCCATTCCCCAGCAGAATCGTCACATTATTGGTGTCTCCATTTGCGACGGCAAGGTCCTGTCTACCGTCACCATTGAAATCTCCCACCGCCACAGCGTAGGGGCTGTTCCCTACACTCACGGGCGAACCGGGTGCTGGCGAGAATCCGCCGCTGCCATTGCCCAACAGGATTGTTACGTCATTGGAGGCAGCGTTCGCCACCGCAATATCCTGCCTGCCGTCGCGATTGAAATCACCCACTACGGTGGCGTAGGGACTATTCCCTACACTGACAGGCGAACCGGCGGACGGGCTGAAACCGAAGCTTGCGCAAGCGACCGGCGGATTGACCGTCAGCTTGAAAGTCTGGCGGGTACTCAACCCACAGTTGTCCAGCGCCGTCACCGTCACCGTGTAGCTGCCGACCGGGCCTGCATTGCTGATGGTGACGGCACCTGTCGAAGGATTGACACTGAAGATGCCGCTAAAGAAACCCGCCGAAGCTGCGGCGGTAAGGCTGGCAATCGTGCCGTTATCAGTAGGCGCAGTGGTAGGTGTGATCGTCACATTACCACTCAGTGTGACCGTCTGATTAGCATAAGTGCCGACCGTCGGCGGATCGTTGAGTGTGACATTGACTTGCAAATCACTGGTCGCGGTCAGCCCGCCACTGTCAGTGATCTGCAACCGTAACGTGCCTGAGGTCGCCGTGCAACTGGCCGCCACCGTCGCGCTGATCGTACCGGAAATGTTGGTTAGTGGCCCGAGCGTAATGCCAGTGGCTGTGCCGCCTGTGATGGCAGCAACGGAGAGACTGCCTACCGCATCTTCCGTATCACTGACGGTGGCGAGGGGGAGAGGTGTGCCTGTCGGACTGCCTTGTTGAGCCAGGACAGTACCTGCGGCAATCATTGGCACACAGTTATTGAGCAGAATCGTCACATTATTGGAGGCAATGTTTGCTGCTGCAATGTCCTGCTTGCCATCGCTATTGAAATCTCCCACCGCCACATAGAGAGGTGCGCTCCCTGCATTGATAGGCGAACCAGCCGCTGGCGTAAATCCTCCACTACCATTGCCCAAAAGGATTGTTATGTTGTTGGAACTGGAATTTGCGACAGCAAGGTCCTGCCTGCCATCGCCATTGAAGTCGCCTACCACGACGGAGCGAGGCCCATTGCCTGCATTGACGGGCGATCCTGATGGTTGTGTGAATCCGCCGCTGCCATTGCCCAGCAGGATCGTCACATTGTTGGAACTGGAATTTGCGACGGCAATGTCCAGCCTGCCATCGCCATTGAAGTCTCCCTCCGCGACGGAGTATGGACTATTCCCTGCACTCACAGGCGAGCCCGCCGCCTGAGCGAACATGCCGCTGCCATTGCCCAGCAGGATCGTCACATTGTTGGAAGCAACGTTTGCGGCCGCGAGGTCCTGCTTGCCATCGCCGTTGAAATCTCCCGCCGCCACAGAGAGAGGCGCGCTCCCTGCATTGACAGGCGAACCAGCCGCTGGCACAAATCCCCCACTGCCATTACCCAGCAGAATCGTCACATTGTTGGAGTTAGCGTTTGCAACGGCAAGGTCCTGCCTGGCATCTCCGTTGAGGTCGCTCACTACGACGGAGCGAGGCCCATTCCCTGCATTAACGGGCGACCCCGCCGCTGGCGTGAATCCGCCGCTGCCATTGCCCAGCAGAATCGTCACATTGTTGGAACCAAAATTCGGGATGGCCAGGTCTTGCCTGCCATCGCCATTGAAATCACCGATTGCCAAGGGAGACGGCCCAGTTCCTGTACTAATGGGCGAGCCAGCCGCTGGCGTGAACCCACCGTTGCCATTGCCCAACAGAATCGCTACGTTATTGGAACCGTAGTTCGGGACGGCAACGTCCAGCCTGTTATCGCCATTGAAATCCCCCCTTGCGACGGAGGCCGGATTCGTCCCTACACTGATGGGCGAACCCGCAGGTGGGCTGAAACCGAAGTTTGGGCAAGTAGCTGGAGTATTGACCGTGAGCTTAAAGGATCGGCTGGTGCTTAACCCACAATTGTCCCAGGCCGTCACGGTCACGGTGTAGCTGCCGTTTGGGCCTGCATTGGTGATCGATACCACGCCTGCACGACTGACTCTCACAATACCGGTAAAGAAACCTGGTGAAACTGAGACTGTGACGCCGGCCAGCGTGCCGTTATCAGCGGGGACCGAGGTGGGCACGAACCCCCAGTTACGACTCTCAATCGTCCGATCAGCATAAGTGCCGATGGTCGGCGCGGTGTTTGCCGTCACTGTCACGCTGAGTGTAGCAGTCGCCGTCGCGCCTAAACTGTCGGTCACTGTCAATGTGAAACTGGCGTTGGTGGCCGTACAGTCAGCCACGATGTCTGCCGTTATGGTATCGCTGGTGTTGACGAGATTCGAGACGGTCACGCCGTTGACAGTAGCGCTGGCGGCATTATTGACTCTGACGCCCAGCTTACCTGCGGCCTGATCCACATCACTGACGGTGGCGATGGTTGAGTTGCTGACCGTACTGCCCTGCTGCCGCGACGTAGCAACGGCGCTGATCGTCGGCGCGCAGTTGTTGAGCAGGATCGTGAGAGTTTCGGAACTATAGTTCGCCACGGCAAAGTCCTGCCGGTCATCGCCATTGAAATCCCCCACGGCGACAGAGCTGGATCCGCTCCCCACATTAACGGGTGAACCAGCGGCTGGCGCAAATCCGCCGTTGCCATTGCCCGACAGAATCGTCACGTTACTAGAGAGATTATTCGACACAGCTAGGTCTTGCTTGCCATCGCCATTGAAATCGCCCACCGCGACGGCGGAGGGACTATTTCCCATACTGACGGGCGAACCAGCGGCTGGCGCGAATCCGCCGCTGCCATTGCCCAACAGAATTGCTATGTTGTTGGAGTTGGCATTGGCGACGGCAAGGTCCTGTTTGCCATCGCCATTGAAATCGCCCACCCTTACAGAGGTGGGTTGAGCCGCAGTTACGGGCGAGCCAGCGGCTGGAGCGAACCCGCCACTGCCATTGCCTAGCAGAATCGTCACACTGTTCCCCCCAAAGTTGGCGACGGTGAGGTCTTGCTTGCCATCGCCATTGAAATCGCCCACCGCGACGGCGGAGGGGCTATTTCCCACACTGACAGAGGAACCAGCGGCTGGCGCGAATCCGCCATTGCCGTTGCCCAACAGGATTGTTACGTTGTTGGAGTTGGCATTGGCGACGGCAAGGTCCTGTTTGCCATCGCCATTGAAATCGCCCACTGCGAGGGAGCGAGGCGTATTCCCCACACTGAAACCGACGGCATCAGCAAACAATATGCCGCTGTTGCCCAGCAGAAGTTTTACGTTATTGGAAAGATAGTCTGCCACAGCAAGGTCCTGCTTGCCATCGCCATTGAAATCGCCCACTGCGATGGGGGGCGGTATGCTCCCATTGTTGACCCATGAATAATAGTCTGGACTGAATCCCCCGCTGCCATTGCCCAACAATATCCTCAGACTGGTGGAGGTGGGGCCAACAATCCCGACAGCAAGGTCCTGACTGCCATCGCCATTAAAATCGCCTGTCGTTACGGAATATGGACTGTGTTGCCCGTTCAACGCACGGACGGGCGAACCAACAGCTTGGTTGAAAACGTTGGCACTCTCGCACTTACAACCGAACTTTTGAATGCGGTGATTATAGTAATCCGTCACATAAACATTGCCTGCGTTGTTCACCGCTACGCCCAGGGGAACGTCAAATTGTCCATTACCGGAGCCAGCACTGCCCCAGGTCGCGATGAAGCTACCGGTCGCGGTGAACTTTTGGACGCGAGAATTGCCCTGTTCCACAACGTAGACATTCCCCTCAGTGTCTGTTGCTACGCTATCAGGCTTATTGAACTGCCCATTGCTGGAACCAAAGCTGCCCCAAGTCGTGATGAAGCTGCCAGTCGAGGTGAATTTCTGGATACGACTATTATTGAAATCCACAACAAAGACATCGCCCGCACCATTCACAGCCACTCCACTAGGCTGATTGAACTGTCCATTGCCAGCACCAAGACTGCCCCAGGCAGCAATGAAAACGCCCGTTGAGGTAAATTTCTGAATACGATGGTTGGCCGTGTCCGCAACATAGACATTGCCAGCGCCGTCGACCGCTACTGCACTGGGCTGATTGAACTGTCCATTGCTAGCACCAAGACTGCCCCAGGCAGCAATGAAAACGCCTGTTGAGGTGAACTTCTGGATGCGCTGATTGGTTTTGTCCGCGACATAAACATTATCATTATCACTCTTGTCCACTGCCACGCCATAAGGGTCTCGGAATTGCCCAATGCCTGCGCCTTGGCTCCCCCATTTCAGAAGAAAATTGCCGTAGGAATCGAATTTCTGGATACGGCTATTATTATCCGAGACGTAAACATTACCTGCTCTATCCACCGCCACGCCACTAGGCTGGGTGAACTGACCATTGCCAGAGCCTAAGCTCCCCCAGGCAAGGAGAAAGTTGATGGCGGTGCTGGCTTCCGTGTTTGACTTCGCTCCTATCCCAGGGCTCGTGGCTTGAGAATTCAATTCGGAACTACTGGGGGAAGAGTTACGGCTCTGTCGACCTTCCACTGCGGATGAGCGTGCCGACGAAGCACGGTCAGGTGCAGTACAGAACAACAGTGTGATTAGCAAGAGCGTGGATAAACCTATAGTGCTGGTGCGGAGCGAATGGCGAAGGGGCTGGAAGTTCATGTCAATTCCTTATTGTTCCGCCTTCCACTTTATGGAAAACGGGAGGTGCGTGAGGTTGGATTGTAGAAGTATTTGGTGCATAAATTATCCACTAAACCGAGGCAGCCATACTCTGTTTGATGGCTGTCTGTACCACTGTTAGTCTCATCTGTAGTGGAT
>JAEUQN010000152.1 GCA_016789725.1 Blastocatellia bacterium
CTCTGGATGTGAAACGCGGCGTGTTGTATGCCGGAACCGGGAATTCCTATACTGATGTTCCCACTGGCAATGCCGATTCAATCATTGCCTTTGATTTAAAAACGGGAAAAATCCGCTGGGTGTATCAAGCATTGCCGAACGACAATTTCATTATGAATTGCCGTCAACCGGGTCAGGGCAATTGCCCGAAAGATGCGGGGCCGGATCACGATTTCGGCAGCTCGCCCATCTTGCGCAAATTGCCCAATGGCAAAGACGTGATTCTGGCGGGAGCAAAATCAGGAACGCTTTATGCGCTTGATCCTGATAAGCAAGGCCAGAAGATTTGGGAAGCCAAGCTCAGCAGTGGCACGGCACTCGGCGGTATTGAATGGGGCTTCACCGCAGATGCCACGAATGTTTACGTTCCGATTGCCGATCCATTTGGCCCGGCGGACAAGCGCAAATCGGGCATCTATGGTGTCAGGATTGCGACCGGCGAAATCCTTTGGCAAACGCCCGCGCCCCCAGCGAAATGTGGTTGGGGAACTTCGCGTTGCATCAATGCGCAATCGGCAGCGGCGAGCCTGATTCCCGGCATTATTTTTTCGGGTACTACGGACGGGCATTTGCGCGCCTATGCTACCGGCAATGGCAACGTCCTGTGGGATTTTGATACGGCGGCCCAACCCTACGACGCGGTCAACGGCAAGCAGGCCAAAGGCGGCACGATTGATGCGGGCGGCGCGGTGATTGCGAACGGCGTGCTGTACATCAATTCCGGTTACGGCAGGATTTTCGGAATGGGGGGCAATGCGTTGCTTGCGTTCTCAGTAGATGGGAAATAGCGACTGGACCAATTATGAAAAAGCTACCCTTATTTCTGTTGCTCGTTCTCATCTTCGTTGGAGGTGCGCTCCACGCGACACCGTCACAACGCAAGACCATTCCGCCTAAGACGATTGTGCTGACGTTTGACGATGCGGTGAAATCGCACCTCACTGTTGTTGCGCCGTTGCTCAAACAATACGGCTTTCGCGCGACGTTTTTCATCACGCAAAAATGGATGGAAGATCAGGAGTATTTCCTGACGTGGGATGAAGTTGCCAAAATCCACAAAATGGGTTTTGAAATTGGCAATCACAGTTGGACGCACTCCGATTTTGGCAAACCCGAGAGCGGCCCCAAGCTCGGTGCCGAGTTGGAACTGGTCGAAAAGGAATTAGCCAAAGTCGGCGTTCCCAAACCCGTGAGTTTTGCGTGGTGCGGTAACGCGTTCGGCCCCGAAGCCATTGAGGAGTTGCGGCGGAGAGGCTACACCGTTGCGCGGCGTGGGATGCAACCGGATATTCCTTATGGTGCAATGCAGGTGGGGCCAAGTGTAGATGTGAAGAAGCATCACCCCTTGCTGATTCCAACCACCGGGGATGCGTATCCCGCCTGGACCTTCGAGCATTTCAAAAAAGTGGTATCCAGCGCCAAGCCGAATGAAATTGTCGTGCTGCAATTTCACGGCGTGCCGGACGTCAAGCACCCGTGGGTGCATACACCGCCGGAAGCTTTCCGCGAATACCTGCAATATCTCAAACAAAATGGCTATCGGACGATAGCCATGCGTGATCTGAGGCAATATTACAACGCTGCGCAACTGCCGGATGATCCGTTGCTCAAAGCCCGATGTTGCGCCAAACCCAAATAAACTTCACCCATCACACTGAGACCTCTTATGAAGCGAAACTTTACGATTAGCCTGGGATTTTTGATACTGCTCCTGACCAGCGGTCTGACACTGGCCCAAAGTGCCGACAAGCCCGCCAAAAATGATTATGGCAAAGGGGAAACGTGGCTCTGCCGTCCGGGTCGCAAAGATGCCTGCGCAGCGGATTTGACGACCACGATAGTTGAAGCCAGTGGCAAGCTGAAGCCGGAAAAATTTGAGGCGAATCTGAATGCGCCGATTGATTGCTTTTACGTCTATCCCACCGTCTCGCTTGATGCAACACCAAATAGCGATATGAATGCGGGACCAGAAGAACTGCGTGTTGTGCAGCATCAACTCGCCCGCTTCGGCAAACAATGTCGCATCTACGCGCCGCTGTATCGTCAGGTCACGTTGACCGCACTGCGCGCGAATATGACGGGGAAGCCAATGGCCGTGGATCGCGTGCTGGGCTACAACGATGTGCTGGACGCGTGGAAATATTATTTGGAACACGACAATCAGGGGCGCGGCGTTGTGTTGATTGGTCATTCGCAAGGCTCCGGCGTATTGACGCAACTCATCAAAAACGAAATTGATGGCAAGCCGATTCAGAGCAAAATCGTGTCCGCTCTGTTGCTGGGGACGAATGTCGCCGTGCCGAAAGGCAAAGACGTTGGCGGGGCCTTCAAGCAAATGCCATTGTGCCGTGCGGCAAATCAAACTGGTTGTGTCATTGCTTATGTAACGTTCCGCGACAATGTGCCACCGCCAGCCAATTCATTGTTTGGGCGCGTGGCAGGCGAAGGAATGGAAGCCGCTTGCACGAATCCGGCTGCGCTTACCGGCGGCAGCGGCGAACTCAAAGCCTATTTGGGATCGGCCAGCAACTTGATTTCCACTGCCACCTCACATCCCTGGGTTACGCCTGCGCAAGCCATTACAACCCCATTTGTCAGTGTGCCGGGCTTATTGACCGGGACTTGTGTGGCAAACGAAAAAGGTTCGTATTTGGCCGTCACGGTTCACGGCAATCCTGAAGACCCGCGCACCGACACCATCCTTGGCGATGTCGTAACGAACGGACAGGTACAAGCCAATTGGGGCTTGCATTTGATTGATGCGAATGTGGCGATGGGGAATCTGGTGGAAATCGTTGAGCAGCAGGCCAAAGCTTTCCTGACAAAGCAGAAGAAATAATTACAACCGGCTGGAGACGCTATTACAGCAAAAAGTAAGTTTTTCGATACAGTGTAACGCGATTTGGTCAATCGCGGGTTTGGGTTGGGAACGCACGCGATTGACCAAATCGCGCCACCTATAAATCTCCGATGCGCTCTTTCATTGCAGTTGGACTTCGCCAGATGAGGGAACAATGAAACAACGGCTCCGCAAAAATCTCAGCATTTTCGCAATGGTGGTTGGGTTCGGTAGTTTTTTGATTGCTCCGTGCGACGTTATTCACGCGCAACAACCCGCACTTGTCGAACAAGGCAGCAAGCTTTTCAGCCCTTCGTGCAGTAGCGCGTATTGTCACGGCGCGAATGGCAAAGACGGCAGCGCGCCCGCTTTGCAAGGCCGCAGCTTTACGCCTGAGTATTTGACGCGCGTAATTTCTGACGGTGTTTCCGGCACGCCGATGCCTGCGTTCAAGAACCAATATTCACCGGCACAGATTCAGCAACTCGTTGCGTATGTGATGTCGTTGCCCAAAGGAAATATTGCGGCAGCGAGTCGTCCAACTACATCAACCTCTGCGGCGCGACGCCCTGGCGCGGACGATCAGGCGACTTCAGATGTGGCAATGCCTGCGATGAAAGAAGTCACCGGCGAACGGCTGAATAACGCCGCGAAAGAGCCGCAAAATTGGATGACGTACTTCGGCACGTACGACGCGCAACGTTACAGCACGCTGAATCAAATCAATCGCGCGAACGTCAAAAACATCGCGCCTGCGTGGGCCTTTCAAACCGGCAAAATCGAAGGCGGGTTGAATGCTGCGCCGCTTGTAGTGGACGGCGTGATGTATCTCGTCGGCTCTTATAATCGAGTATTTGCATTAGACGCCGCGACGGGCAAGCGGTTCTGGCATTACTTCTACAAACTGCCGACGGGGCCGATTCCGTATGGCGTTTCGGTGCGTGGCATTGCGGTTGGCTACGGCCTTGTGTTTATGGGGACGCTCGACAATCACCTCGTTGCACTGGATGCGAAAACCGGCAGGGAAGTGTGGAATATCGAGATTGAAAATTATCAGAAATGCGGTTGCAACATCACCGCCGCGCCGATTGTCGTCAAAGACAAAGTGATCGTCGGCGTGACGGGTGGCGACAGCGCGCATCGTGGCTATTTGAATGCGTTCGATGCGAGGACCGGCAAGCAGGCGTGGCGCTTTTACACAATCCCGGCGGCAGGCGAACCTGGCTCCGAAACCTGGGAAGGCGATTCGTGGAAATACGGCGGCGGCGCGACGTGGATGACGGGCAGCTACGATCCTGAACTGAATTTGATTTACTGGGGCATCGGCAACCCATCGTCCGATTTTTACGGCGGCGACCGCGAAGGCGCGAATTTATACACGGGGTGCGTTGTCGCGTTGGACGCCGACACCGGCAAATTGAAATGGCATTATCAGGAAGTTCCACACGATGTGTATGACTTCGATGCCGCGTACGAAGCGACACTGATTGATGTCGTTCGCAACGGACAAACACAAAAGCTGCTCGTGCATACGAACAAAGGCGGCTATGTGTGGGCATTGGATCGTGTGACGGGCAAATACATCAATGCGTGGCCGCACGTAGAAACAACCAATTGGGTCAAAGGCTTTGAGAAAGACGGCACGCACATCGGGCGTCTGGAAGTCCCGCTCGGTAAAAGCACTGAGGTCTGTCCGCATTGGGGCGGCGGTCGCAGTTGGAATCATCAGGCTTACAGCCCGCGCACCGGCTGGCTTTACAATCACGGCATTGAATGGTGCGGCGTCATCACGCCAATGCGACAGGAAGCGCGCGAAGGCCGCACTTTTATTGGCGGAACGATTACGGTTAAACCTCCACCGAGCGGGCAAGCCTACGGTCACATTGATGCGTTCGATCCCGTCAGCGGCGCAAAGAAATGGACTGTGAAGATGAAGTATCCGTTGACGTCTTCATTGCTTGCCACCGCAGGTGATCTGTTGTTCACCGCTGACATCGAAGGCAATTTCCTTGCCTTCGATGCGAAGACGGGGGCGCAACTTTACAGCTTCAATACTGGTTCTGGCACGCGCGGTTCACCGATTACTTATGCCGTGAATGGGCGACAGTACATCGCTGTACCATCAGGGTTAGGTTCGATTTTTACAGGTGGCTTGGGAACGTTGTGGCCGGAAGCACGCAACTTTCAGAACGGCTCGACGCTGTTTGTGTTTGCGTTGCCGACCACAACCAAAGCGAAATAGATTCAGCACGGTGCAAATGTGAACACAATCGCGCCGATCACAAACCACAACGCGGCAAACAACAACCCATAGCCAAAGAAGCTGCGGAAATCCACACGCGCAATTCCGGCGATAATCACGTACCAGAACGGCGAAGCCAGATTGCCCATGTGATCGCCAATACTCATCGCCAACAATCCACGCTGTACGCTCACGCCTACCTCCATCGCTGCTTTTGCGGTCACAAAGCCCTGAATCGCCCATTGTCCGCCGCTGGAAGGAATGAACATCGCAAACACTGTTCCCACCAATGCCGTCAAAGTAGGAAAGGTGGTGGGCGTCGCCACCGCCGCGACTACGCCCGCCATCTTTTCGCCAAGGTTTGTGTATTGAATCAGCCCCGCCACGCCCGCGTACAAGTGATACAACACGATCACCGGCCACGCGGAGGTAATGGCTTTTTGCAGGGCTTGCGTAAAGCGATAGACGCTGCGGTGCAACAGGAAACACAAGAACAGCAAAATCGTGTTCAGCGAATTGATGTCCAAGCTCGCCCGTCGTACGCGGAAATGGTAGTACAACCAACCCAGGAAAAACGCACACAGTACCAATGAGAAAAACGAATGTCGTTCCAACCGCTCGGAGTAATTTAGTTCGCGGGTTTCCTCCGCCTCGATGGCCTCCGTTAACTTATCTGCTTCGGGGTATTGCGAAATCGGTTTTGGATGTTTGGGCATCAGCCAACAACCGACGACCAGAAGTGCAATGGTGAAGACGACTTCGTGAATGATCGCGGCGGGCGACCAGATGGTCGTCGAAAGTGGAATCACTCCAATAGTCTTTTCCAGAAAATGTCCCGGCGTTGCCACCAGCAACGGCGCGCTCGCTGACAATCCATATTGCCAGACCGCGTTTGACGCCCAGATGATCGTAAGAAAAAACAGGAAATCCAGTGGAACGCCTTTGCGCTCGGCTTCTTTGGCAAAGTACACTGCAATGATTGGCCCCAACGCGATGCCCAACCCCCAGTAAAAATACGACATCGTGGCACACAATAACGCCGCGATGATGACCGCCTGATTGGTCGTTTTTGGCACGCGCGACAGGGTCAGAATTGCCTTGCGAAAAAACGGTGTTAACCCCAGGACTGAACTCAACACAATGATCAGCGACATCTGCATGGTGAAGGGCAAAAGCATCCACAACCCTTGATAATAAGCATCTATCACCTTGCCAAAGGGATTTTTCAACAGGAGCGCCGTTGCCAGCAGCATCAGCATCAGCAAGACGCAGGCGGTGATAGCATCCGGGACAAAGCGCGCCATAATTTGGGCAAAACGATCAAGCCAGGTGTTTTTCATAAACGAAGAGGTTTACCTTTGTGAATAGAGGTGGTAAATTACTGACCGGTCGGTCAGCATAGACTGCCCTCCTGAGGGGGTCAATGCGCGACGGGCTTCAACTTCCTGGTAAAAATAAACAGTCCAGAACTCATCAACTGAAAGGGCCGCTTATGTGGATTCGTAAAGCTATCCGTGACATGAAAAAAGGGGTAGATTCCCCAATGCCGACACAGGTCGTTTCCAACGAGGAAATCATTCCGCGACCGCAAACAGAAAAACAAAAACATGTCGAACATTTAATTGGCGAACTTTCTGAAGTGCGAGCCAAGAAACTCGGTATGGAACGCCGCAATTTTATGCGCACTTCAATGGGGATGGCAACCTGCTTCCTCGCCTCGAATATGGCCTACGGGAAAACCTATTGGGAGGTGGACGACGTCGAAACCTGGGAAGCCGCACCCTACGACGAAAAATGGCCGAAGAGTGAATATTTCATCATTGACGTGCAGGCGCATTTTACGAATGGTCTGGCGCTCGGTTTCCGCAGCAACGAGTTCATGAAAAACATGGGTTTCAACCTCAAGAACGATGCGGAATCGTACAGTTTCCAAACCTTCGTCAAGGAAATGTTGCTTGATAGCGAGACGTCCATTGTGGTGATTTCCGGCGTGCCGACGCTTGAAACCAACAAAGACAAGGACGGGAAAATCCTGGAACGCAACGCCCGTAGTCGCGGCATTTTGCCCAGTTGGTTGATGGCGGAGGCTGCGCAAAAAATCAATGCTTTGGCCGGCGGCACACAACGCGCCCTCAATCAGGGGAATCTCGCGCCGAATCATTACTGGGATAAAGTTAACGATAAGCTGGACAAGGCGGCGACCATCGAGCAGATGGAGCGTGAAATCAATCAGTACAAAATCAAATCCTGGAAATGGTATTGCCACACCGATCCGGCGCGCACCGGCAAGGGCTTTCAGGTAGATGACGATAATGCGGCGTGGTTTATGGAAGAATCGCGCAAACGCGGCATTAAACTGATTAGCGTCCACAAAGGCTATTCGTATCAATCGCGCACGCTGGGGCATCTGGCGAATCCGAAAGATATGGAGAAGGCTGCGCAGAACAATCCTGACTTCAACTTTGTTGTGTATCACTCGGCGATCAAGCACGGCAAAAGCGAGCAGGGCATGACCGGTGGTGATGCGTGGCTGGACAAGGAACACAACAACTATGATCCGACGACGGGTGATTTCGAGTGGCACAAAATCTTGATGGATATTAAGAAGCGCAATCCGAGGATCAATAATCTTTACTGCGAAATCGGCAGTTTCTTCAATACTCTTGCCATCGTGCATCCTGAACTTTGTATGCACGGAATGGGTAAGAACCTCAAGTATTACGGCTCCGATCATGTGGTTTGGGGGACGGATTGCCTGTGGTGGGGATCACCGCAATGGGGGATTGACGCCTTCAAACGATTCCAGATCACGCCAGAATTCTGCGAAAAATTTGGCTACAAACCGATCACCAAAGACGACAAGAAAAAAATATTTGGTGAAAATGCGGCCCGATTATATGGCATCAATTTGAAAGAGAAGCGCCAGGCCTTACCCGCCGATGCGTTGGAGAAACTGAAAACGGCATACCTGGAAAGAGGCGGACAACCCAGCAACGCCGCGTATGGTTGGGTACGGGCGACGGATTAAGGCTGTCAGAAAAATTGTGTTTGCTAATTGTTTTGGATAGATGTGTAGTTTCCATTCGGCCTGATCTCTAGGTCAGGCCGAATGGAAAATCGAACGAAGAGAGGTCAGGGTTTCTTTTTTCGTCGGCTTGGAGTTGCCAATAGCCCATTCATCGCTAGTTTGACGAGTTCTTCGGCCACCTGTGTCCCTGTTAGTTTTCCGTTGGGGCGATACCAGCGCGCCAACCAGAGAATCATCCCCAATAAACTAAACGCCGTGACCGTGATGTCTACGTCTTTGAGTTTTTCCTGCTCTTGTAATTGGCGCAGCGTGTCACGAATCAAATCCAAATAAATGCGTTTGCGTGAGGTGATCTTGCGCTGCTGCGTTGCTGAGAGTCCAGCGATTTCATCTACCACGACGGTGACCGGATTGAAGCCTATCGTTTCGCTACCGTTTGTAATGATGCGGACGTGATTGGCAATAATCGCACGCAGTCGCGCTTCGGGATCAGGAATCAATTGAGCTGGCTCCATAACCTGTTGTTCCAGGGAATTCATGCCGAAGCTGATGATGTCATTGAGCAAGTCCTGTTTGCCGCCAGGAATGAAATGATAGATGGCGGCTTTGGTGAATCCTACCGCATCCGCAATATCACTCATCGAAGTTGCTTCATATCCCTTTTCACAGAACAAACGGGCCGCCACGTAATAAATCTGGCGCATGCGATCCGATTCATTCACGGTTGGCGTTAGGTTTCGTTTTTTGGTAGAGGTTTTAGCCCCCGCTTTTCGGCGCAAATTTTCAGGGGGAATGACCAGTAAATTTTCAAGAGCCGTTCGTTTTTTACCCATTTTAGTGCCGAATTTGCAAAGTATACTGAGTCTTCAGGTGATCGCGTTTACAGCAATTGGATTATGACATTGTGCTTACCGGTCGGCAAGGAGAGGCGAGACAACGCGGTGTTCCGCTATCTGAAATTGTCTCCAAAGCTGGGTTGCCTGGTCATTAACTCAGGCTGACAATTTCTTGATATTGTGGAATGGCAATGTCCCAGCCTAATTTGTCAGTGATCAATTGGCCTAATGCTGAGGCCGCATCCGGTTCGCCATGAACGATGAAGGTTTTGCGCGGCGGGCGTTTGAATTCACGAAGCCAGCGCAGGATTTCGGATGAATCGGCGTGAGCTGAAAGACTCCCAACCGTTTCAATTTTGGCATTGACCGGAACGTCCTCGCCTAATAATCGCAATGTTTTTTCGCCGTTCTGTAAGCGTCGGCCACGAGTGCCTTCGGCTTGATAACCAACCAACACAACTGTGTTCTTGGGATTCGGCAAATGATGGTAGAGGTGGTGCATAATACGCCCACCCGTAGCCATTCCAGAGGCGGAAATAATGACCGCCGGTTCGTGCAACCGATTCAATCCCTTCGAGTCTTCTCGTCCGTGAATGAGCTTGAAGCGATGAGTTGAGAGTGCATTCCGTTTATCTTCGGCGAGGCGTTGCATCTCCAAATCATGTTCTTGTTTATGCTTCGCGTAAAATCTGGTGGCTGACGCTCCCATTGGAGAATCCACAATCA
Organism: Blastocatellia bacterium; assembly: GCA_016789725.1. GTDB lineage: Bacteria > Acidobacteriota > Blastocatellia > RBC074 > RBC074 > JAFDVL01. Next base: position 9,711 of record JAEUQN010000152.1, read on the forward strand.
CGGGAATGACCGGAATGCGATTGGCGTCTTCGAGTTCTCTCAGGTAATAGATCAAGAGCTGTGTGCGTCCAATAGCGAACGCCGGGATAATGACTTTGCCACCGCGTGCGACGGTTTCGTTGATGATATCGGCGAGGCGGTCTTTCGGATCAATATCTTCGTGCGTGCGATTGCCGTAAGTGGATTCGATCAGTAAATAGTCGGCTTCGTGAACGGGCGCGGGATCATTCAAAATGGGTTCGTCATAACGTCCTAAATCGCCGGAAAACAAAATACTGAACGGATCATCGCCAGGCACATGAACATTAGCTTTGACGCAACCGGAACCGAGGATATGACCTGCTTGTGTATACTGGGCATTCACGAATTTGCTGAGGCGAATATCCTGTTCGTAATTGACGCCCTGAATTAAACGCAGGGCTGCTTTGGCATCTGCTTCGGTGTAGAGCGGCAGCGCGGGGTGGTGCCTCGAGAATCCTTTACGATTCGCATATTCGGCATCTTCTTCCTGAATCCGCGCGGAGTCGGGCAACATCAGCGTTAACAAATCTGCGGTGGCTTTGGTGGCGTAGACCGTCCCTTTGAATCCATCACGAACCAGTCGCGGCAAATACCCCGTGTGGTCTATGTGCGCGTGAGTCAATACGACGTCGTTGATGGAGGCTGGGTTTAATGGAAGTGGCTCCCAATTGCGGAGCCGCAATTCTTTCAATCCCTGAAATAATCCACAGTCCACCATGACGCGATAACCATCGCATTCCAACACGAATTTAGAGCCGGTAACGGTTCCGGCTGCCCCCAGAAAATGTAAGTTGGTCATAGTGTGAGCAACTTAACAGGACTGGGAATCCGACGCAAGCGAACTTTGTGCTTGGATTTAAAGGACTTCTTTGATAAAAATACTTTTCTCACTGGCCTGCAATAAAGAAAACACAGATTTGATTTTATCTACCACCGAAAGCAACCTCACAAGCGCCCCTCAAACATAGAAAGGTTCGGAGTCCTCATGAAAAAGCAAACGTTGCTCATTTCCATTCTGCTGATCGGTATTGTTGCTGCAACTGCACTTGCCCAAAACAAACAAGATAAAAGTGATCGCAAGAAATTAAAGCCTCGTGTCGTACCCTCGCTGCAACTGGAAACGGGTGTGATCATCAGCAAAGCCGACGGCTACAAACGCCCCAATGCGCAAAGCGTTTGCGCAGGCGATAAGATCGCATTCACTGCAAAAGTTTCCAATCTGACAGGCGCTGACTTATTGCCTCTCAAATGGACGATTTCCGGTGGACACGGCGCAGTTGACGGCCTTGGCCGTTATGTTCTGGATACCACCGGCTTGCCGCCAGGAACCTACACTGTCACGGCTGAAACCTCCATTCCCTACGAAGAATGCGAAGGCAATTGCACCGCCTTCGACAGCAAATCATTTGCCGTTGTCCCTTGTTATACTTGTTTTGTAACGCCGAATTTGACCCTGTCCAGTGCCACTCAATTTATCAATCCTGGCGAAGTCGTCAGTATTTGTTCGACACCGGTTTCTGGCGGTTATAGCTATGGTACGTTAGTTCCAACCTGGACCACGACAGCGGGCAAAATTACGGGGGATGCGTCCTGCGCAAAACTTGATACCACCAGTATTCCGAATGGCGGCACTGTTACCGTAAGTTTGAAGCTGACGGGGTCTGACATTCCCGAATGCGAAGCCAAGGGAACGATTACCTTTCAAGTCACGGAAGAGATTGTTGCCACCGCCGTTGAAATGGGACCCTGCGACACCTTCAAGCGAGACAGCGCACGCGTCGACAACGTCTGCAAAGCGAATCTGGTTGAAACCGTACGCCGTTTGGAGGCCGACCCCAACGCGCGGCTGGTGATTGATTCGTACTATCACAAAGGAGAAAAACAGGCGATGGCGTATGAGCGCGGCAAGAACGTTCGTGATCGCCTGGCGGATGGTTCTATCGGCGTTTCCGTAGATGCGAATCGTTTGATTGTCCGGCCTTCCGGGTTGAGTGAGGATGGCACGCAAGTGCGGATGTTCATTCTTCCCGCTGGATCGAAAATGCCGCCCGGCGCGCAAACCGTTGACGTGGGTGGAGTGACGAAAGAAAATCGCCGCGCCCCTGCCCGACGCCGCTAATTGTCATTGCCATCGTTTGCTTTGAAGCTAACCACCAAGCCAGTCACGTTCGCGCCAGTCAGGTGCGCGTTGGACTGGCTTGGTGGTTTTTTATGGATCGGTTTTTTTCGGATTCTCAACCTTGGGCGCGATATTCAAACCATTTCATTTTGAGTTTGGTTTTGATCTTCAGCATCGCATCGTTTTCGCTGGTCAGGATTGTATCAATGGCGCGTTTGAAGAGGGTCACGAGCGTGCGGCTTTTCCGCAGCCAGGGAGTTTGTTGCGCAACGTTCAGCAGGTCTTCAATGATGGTTTGACCGATGGCACGACCTTCTGTACGAGCTTGATGAAATTGGCTCAGGTGGGTAGAGAGCGTGACCAGTAATTGTTCCCAATCGCGCATGGATTGCGGCGCAATGCGTTCGACATGTTGGGTCGCGTCAGCGATATGACCGACTAACGCTTCGTCCAGAGACAGCAACGCCAAATGCGAACCTGTGCGATGGTCTTCCGGCAAGTTCACCGCGTGCAGCCCAACATCCCTGGCTTCTTCTTCACGCTGCAAATCCCGCAAGGCCAGCGAAAGCGTCCACAGCATCCAGGGGGCAACGTCCGGGCGAACGTGCCAATCGCTCATCCATTCAGCCGCTTCTTCCACTTCGCCCAAGTCGTATAAGGCGGTTCCCACTGCGGCCCACGATTCAGTTTTGTTATGCAGCAGCGCCGGGTATTTCTGAATAAACTGCTGTACTTGTTCGCCGGCGTTTTTGCTGACAGCAATTTCCAGGTATGCCTGGGCGGCCCGATGCCAGAAGTTCCCGACATTGTCTGAGTAAAAGTGCAGGCGGCGCAAACAATGCTCCAGCTTGTTTTGCGCGTCGCACCGTTGCACCCACAATCGCCCGACGTGTGGGTTAACGCCCGGACAGGCCAGGGCATCTTCCAGCACGACGTAAACATCCTGCTCAAACTTTGCCTCCACCAGCAGCGCCACCGCTTCGTCTAAATAATTGGTGCGCGAGGTTGGCGACAGACATAACGCAAAGAGATGTTTTTGAATCTTGACGTGGTTTTTGTTTTGCGCCGCTAATTTCACCGCGCGTAGCGTAGTGGCATCGCTTTTGACGGATTGTTCCAGCCGCAGCAGCACCTGCTCTGCCTCTCGCAATTGTTTTTCTTCCAGATACAAATCAAACAGCGTCAGGCCCGCGAAATCGTAATCGGGGGCCAGCTCGAAAGCGCGCGCAAAGGCTGCTTTGGCTCCGGCGCGATCATTATTCCAGAGCATCGCTTCGCCCAGATATCCATGGCCTACCGCGTAATTGGGGAGCAGCCGCACCAGGTGCCGCGCGGCTTCCTGATATTCCACCTCTTGTTCTGAGGCTCGATACCAACGCGCCAGCCGTTCCCAGCCGGGAGCATACGCTGGTTCTGCTTTGAGCGCGGCGCGCATTTTGTTGATGGCTTTGTGTAAATCGCCGCATTGCGCTGTGATGTGAGCCTCGGCGCTGAGCAGTTCGGGCGGAAAGGTTGGCGCGCCGGAATTGCTCAGGAACGCGGCTGGACGACAAGCCCGTAAAGCTTCATCGTACCGCCCGGCATCTGCCAGCAGAAACGCCCGCCAGCTATGCGCTTCGATTAAACGTGGATTGAGTTGCAGGGCGTGATCCAATGCGGCCAGTTGTTCCGGCAGTGCTTCATCACCTTTGAGCGTACGGGCCAGCACTAACCAGGCCTGTGGATCGCCGGGCCGCTTCGTCGTTAGCTCTCGCGCACATTGCAAGGCTAGGGATGGGTGATTGACTTGCTCCGACCACGTCCGCAATGCGTGCCAACCCCAATCATAATCAGGTTGCAGGGCCACGGCGTGCTGAATCGAGGTCAGTGCTTTAGCCTTTTCGCCAGCTTTCCATTGCAATTCAGCCAGACAACCGCGCAGCGAATGATCGAGAGGTGCCTGCGAAATGGCCTGATTGAGAATTGCTTGCGCCTGCGGCAATTGGCCTTGCCGCTCATAGACCTCCGCCAATTTTTGCACGGCTGGCAACCAACTCGGTTCAATCTGAACCGCCTGTTGCAGGGCCTCGCATTGTTGGTCGAGTTCCTGGTTGGCCTCGTAAATACAGGCCAAATCCAACCACGCGCGGGCGGAAAGGGCGAAGCGTTTGGTGGCTTGGCGCGCCAACGACAGGGCTTCTTCAAGAAGCTGCATTTCGACAAGCTGAGCAATTAGTGCGGACCAGACCAATGGTTGCTCGGCATGGTGCTTGAATACCTCGCGCAGCAGTGACAATAACTCAATGGTGGGAATGCTGACTTTTGCTACATCGCGGAACGTCAGGAGTCCTTCGCCTGAAATGACCTGGCGCAGGATTTCCTGATGGATAAATAACAACGCTTCACCGCGCTCAACGGCACTGGTTGTGATGGCCAGCAATCCCAGGATGGAGGGCGAATGATCTGCCGAACAGGTGATCGCTGTGCGGAAGGCTGCTTTGGCGTCTGACGTGCGCGCCAACTGTGACAGCATTTGCCCATGTGTGAAGTGATTTTCGGGATGGGATGGATTTAAGCGGCAGGCTGTTTCGCTCGCCAACAAGGCCTGGTCCATGCGCCGCAAGGTCAGTGAGACCGTTGCCAACTGGCGCTGCGCCCAGTCGTTGGCCGGATCGTGTTTGATCAGAAATTGTAATTCCGCTTCGGCAGTGGGAACGTCGTGGCATAGCTGCTCAATCAATAATTCCCGTAACCGCATATTGTAGGGGTAACGCACGATGCGTTCGCGTAAATAATCTATCGCGGCCTGTGGGCTTTCAGTTTCTGCCAGCAGGTGCGCCACCTGTTGATTGGCATCAGTGGCGAGCGGTTCAGCATCGGCAATTTGCAACCAATGTTGGAGGGCATCGTGGAGATTGCCGCGCGATTGCGCCAGCGCCGCAACCGCCCGCCAATATTCATTGCGCGGGGTTTGGGGCTGCGCTTTTTTCAGCCACACTATGGCTTGCTCAACCTGACCCTGGCGGGCATAAACCTCAGCCGCAAATAATTTCAATTGCCCATCGCGGGGCAGCCTTTCCAATCCCGTTGTTAAGGCGGCAAACGCGTCTTTCTTTTTGCCGAGTTGCTCCAACGCCTGAAACAATGTTTGCACCGGACGCCCGGATTTCTCGCCCAGGCGTTGCACGCGGCCCTGCAAAAAATCAAGCGCCATCTCGGTTTGATTGAGTTGTCGCGCGGCGATGAAAAATGACTGCGCGCATTGTTCGTCGGTTTCGTCCAAACACGCGGCCACGCGGTATAGCGCCAAGGCTTCGTCGCGGCGTTGTTGTTGCCAGCGAATACTGGCCAGCAAATGAACGCTCTGGGCGTTGAGCGCGCCACGTCGCAAGGCCTTGCGCAACCAACGTAAAGCCATCGGCAATTGCCGCGCGTCTTCACTCAGGGCTTTGGCATATTCCAACCACAACAGCGGATGTGAATGCTGACCCGTGCAAATGGCTTTCAAATACTCCAGTCGTTGATTCCGATGTGTTTGGGTGCGCAGGCAGAGTGCCTTGCTGAGTTTGTAATTAACGTCGTCGGGATGAGACTCCAGCAGCTTGTCATAGCAGGCCAGAATCTGGGTCTGATCGCCATCGTACATTGCCAGCGCGAGGCGGGCTTGTAACGTGAGCTGATGCTCGGCGCAGCGTTGTCGCATCGCCTGATAAATCGAATGGGCCTGGCTGCGGTCGTGATTTTCCAGGGCGTCTTGCAATGCGTAAAGCTGATCGTAAATTTCGGATTCGGTCAGTGGCAGACTCTTGAGCAATTCTGCCGAGCGGGCCGGAATCAATGCCATTCCGCGTGGCCCACAAGCGCGATACTGAGTGAGCAGTGCTTGGACCTGAACTTCCCGGTGAGGACGCTCCGCCGGATCACGCAAAATCAGCGACCCGTGTAGCGAATCGTAACCGATGACCGCTTGCAGATGCCCGCCGCCCGGATCAATCGTGCCGAGCGTGAACGCAATTTTGCGATTCAACAATTCGACCGCGTTTTCCCAGGTGACACGAAATTCGCGTGCGAGATAACCATTCTTGAGCGCCCATTTGCGTTCATTGTAAGCAGAGGTCCCGTCGTGACAAATTTCTTCAGCGATGCTCAGGTGTTCTGCTGGCATCTGGTAATAACGGCTGAGCGTTGCCAACGTTGCTGGGGCGCACGTCAAATGATGCTGACGAATGAATCCGACCGGCAGCACGACACGTTTTTCCTTGCCTGGGCTTTGCTGTAATTGCGCTGCAAATTTTTGCAGGGCAGGGAATGGGCATTGTTTGGCAAACTCCAACGCTGCTGCATAATCGCCGCTTAAATACGCTGCTTCCGCGCGCTGTGCATTCAGTTGTGCCAGCAGGCCTGGTTCCAGGCGCGGCGAGAGCGCCGCATAGCGGTCCAGGCTTTGGAGCGCATCCTCATATTGCCCCAACTCGATTTGTAAATTTGCCATTTGCTCGACGAGCCAGGCGCATTCGATATGCTGGGTCGCCTGTGCCAGCAATCGCAAGGCTTCGTCGTCACGACCTTGTAAGACGAGTGCATGGGCCGAGGTTTGGATCGTCGGGCGAAACCAGGGTTGCAACATCAACGCATACCGGAGCACCGAAATGGCTTCGTCGTAGCGATCCTGCAATTCAAACACCTTGGCACGTTCGACCCAGACCCACACATTGTCGGGCGCAACCTTTTCAGCCTGAATCAGCCAATCTTCTGTACGCTCGAAATCGCGCATCTGGGCCAGAACAAAGGCGTGAAATGCCAGCCAATCGGAATGGATTTTGGGACTGGCTGCCAGGAGCGTTTGGTCGTTGTCATGTCGCTCTAAGAATTGCCAGGCTTCCAGCGCCCCGCGATACTGCAACACTTTGCGAGCGTAATAATATCGAGCCTCCCAATCGTTTGGATCGTGACGATACGCAAGCAATTGTAACTTTTGTCCCAACTTCGGTGAACCTACGGTCGCGGCTAATCTCCCCGCCAATAGGCGCGCGGATGTCCCTTCCCACTCCTCCAACGGCGCGATTTGTTGGGCCGCGTGATAGGCGCGCACGTACATACTCTGATCGTAGAGTTCGATCACATGCGCAAAGAGAGAAGGAGAAATGAGCATACTTATTTTGCCGGCCTATCTTGCCAGCCTTTGCTATCGGACGATCAACGCAGTGCCAGGCGTCAGCGCATCGGAATCAACAGGGGCGATTCGGATTCAGGGGTAAGTTGCGTCTGGTGATGAGGCGAGGGACCTGGGGTGTGCAGCTAAGCCAGGAGCAAGGAAAAGGATTCGCCTTTTAGTGACCGCAACGAGTTGTTTGGGTTGTGCCTGATGCTTTTAGGTTGGGACCAGAAAACTAAACCGGGAAGTTTAGCGGGCAGCGCATGGGTAGCATAAATTCTTCTGCAACTGCAAGAACTTTTTCTTGATGAGGCCGACCCCTCGATAAAAGCTTAGCCATTTACCAGCAAGATATTCCGCCTTTCTTTTGCGTTGTCGAGAACGACTTTTTCAGGGCGATGATTTCTTTGATCTGGTCAATCGCGCTCGGTTGGATTTGCCGTTGACCTTGTGTGCCGACCTTCAGGGAACGAGGGGTTGTTAGCTCGATGCCAGGCACCGTC
>JAEUQN010000153.1 GCA_016789725.1 Blastocatellia bacterium
GTTGAGCAGTTAAAAAAGACCCTCGAACTTGATCCGAACTTCGCTGAGGGTCATTTCTGGCTGGCGATGGTTTACGCACAGCAAGGCCAGCATCAAGCAGCTCTCACGAAGTATCAGCAAGTTTGGAATCAATGGCAGCATGTGCAGGCGCTGGCCGGAGTCGGGTACGTCTATGGTTTGATGGGGAGGAGCGAAGACGCACGTCAGGTGCTCAAGAAAATGCAGGCCCTGTCCCGCCAGAAGTATGTGCAGCCTATCCGATTTGCGCAAATTTATACGGCGCTCGGCGAAAAGGATCAGGCGTTTGCCTGGTTGGAAAAGGAATATGAAGATCGCGGCGTTGGACTCATGGGGTTAAGAACCGAACCGATGTGGGACCCATTACGTTCTGATCCCCGCTTTACTAACCTGCTACAGAAAATGAACCTGCATTAAAACTGCCCCATCAGTCCTGTTAAAGCCCCGCCCTACGGCTTTCCCCGCGCACGGCGGTTGCGCTATGATCCCGTAGCTCGTTCGACCAATTACAACATCCGTCCAAGAGGAATCACCGTGAACACTCGACGCACTCAAATCTTCGCCCTCGTCGTTTTTGCCGTCATCATCACAACCGCCATCATCACGCCCAAGCTCACTTCTGGTGCGGCGGATCAATCACCGTTCAAGAAGTTGCTGACGACCAATGCGAGCCTCGCGCCAAACGCGATACAGACACATCACATCGCCGCCGCAGGCAAACTCTGTTCGCTCAGCGTGTCTGTGCCGACGCCTTCGGCAATGGGCGACGCAGGCACGATTCAAGTCACGCTCAAAGATGGCGACAAAGTGATTGCGAGCAAGCCGCTGCACGTCGGCGACCCGGATTTGTACCTGACGTTTCGCGCGACGAATGCGACGCTGGAATTGGTTTCCAAGCACGACAAAGCGATTGCGCCGACGATTCAAGTGCTGCAATGGCCCGATACAAAATCACCCAACGTCGAAGCCGAACCGAACGACACGTGGCAGGATGCGAATGAATTTCACTTGGGCAAGACGATGTTCGCTACCGCCGATGACATCCCGTACATCGCCCCGCTGAATGCCGACACGACGAATTACCGACGCGGTTACGAACAAACGCCGGAATATAACGACCGCTTACCGGAAGGCGGTGCGGATTGGTTCAAATTCAACTTCACGGAAAACACGCCGAAGCTCATTCATTTTGAAATTGACCTGCTCGAACGCGACAACATTCCCGTAGATGTTTCCGTCTTCACGATTGAAAACAATCAGGCCAAACCGTATGAAAAAGGTGCTGACCCCGTTACGCCACCGCACGAAGTCCAAGCCTTGCCCGGCAACAAGTTCACGACGCGCGTGCTGACCAAAGGCACGTACTACGTTAAAGTCGAAGCGCGTCATCCAGCCTATCAACTGCGCACGTATGTCTACGATTTGCCGCCGTACTCGAATCCAGTGCAGGCAGAAGCCGCGCGCAAGGCCGTGCGTGCCGGGATGGATTTCATCGTCAGCGCGGGCGACAGTTGGCACGCGAACACGCCGCGTCACGGCGGCATCGTCAATCGCGTCTCGAACAATCACAACGAAACGATGGGCTGCGTTGCCTGTCACGCCACGCACTTTCCGTTGCGCGCGGAATTGACCGCGAAACAGAACGGCTACACGATCAACAAACGCGCAGCAGTGCAGTTTTTGACCGAGCGGTTTTACAACACGACGCGCCCGTTTTACGGACACCCGGAAGCGAGTTGGACGCGCGTGATTTCGGCTTCGGCAAATGTGCTGAGCCGGATGGCGGCGCTGCTGAACATCTACGAAACCGAAGTCACAGGCGAGCGGCACACCGAATATCTGCAAGGCGTCGTCAACTATTTGAAGCTGTATTACAAAGGCCGCACGACCTTGCCGAACGACGAGACGAACGGCAACACGCCTCTGGTCAGCGCCTACGAAGTCGCAATGTATTCGTGGAAGGCATTTGACGAATACGCGAAGCAGGCAGGCGACAAAGAGTCGTTGCAGTACCGCGACCAAGTGCGCAAGCTGATCGAACAGGATCGGCACAAGAACCTGATTGACCTGTGCTATCAAACGCAGGCGATGACGATGATTGACGCGAGCGGGTACGCCGACAAGATCAAACGTAACGCCGAACGCTTGCTGTCGCTGCAACGCGCCGACGGACAATGGTCAATGCTCTTTGAGCCGGACAGCGCGAGCGTCGAATTTCAAACCGGGCATAGTTTGTACACGCTCGCGCTCGCGGGGTACAAAGCGGATCATCCGCAGATCAAACGCGGCGTAGACTATTTGCTCGCGCGCCAACAGGAATGGGGCGGCTGGTTCGATCCGCGCCAATCGTACGAAAACTTTCGGACGCCGTTTCGTGAAACGCAATTCGCCGTGATGGCGCTGTCGCAGTTGTATCCCGAAGCAAACAAGCAGAAGGGATGGAACGCGGCGACGCCGGAGAAATTGTCGGATGATCCGTATGTTGCGTTGGAGCAAGTAGGAAACGTTTGGAAGGTAGAAAATAGAGCGCAGCCAGATGCGTTATTTTTACCTTTGATGACGTTGTTGGCAATGAGTGAAGATCCGTTGCTTCGTAGACAAGCAGCCGCTGCGCTTGGAAGGCGAAGTGGCCCAACCGATCCGGTAATACTTACTCGGCGGCTTGGTGACCAGAACAAGATGGTGCAGTTGGCGACGGCTTGGGCATTACGACAAGCTGCGACTGACGACACAAACTTCACTGGATTCGTAGAGCTTGGTTTACGAGAGCCGACAAATCAGCCTCAACCTCCTTCCGACTTGAAAGCTGAAGAACGATTGCAATGGGGCGCAAATAAGACACTAGCGCAACACTTTGCGTCGTTGACTGAGGATTCAAGATTAGGAGCAAAATTACTTCCTGTCTTGACTGAATCAACATCCCCTGTTGTTCGTATGCAAGCCGCGAAATCGCTCTCGCAATGGTTTTACTGGACGAAAGACGAAACGCTGCGTTGGAAGATCGCCGATGAAATCATCGCGCGCATCGGCACGGAAACGCATCCCTGGGTGCGGCGCAATTTGATCGAAGCGTTGTACAGCATGAGCGATGAAAACGTGCGCTATTTGTACAACAACTGGATTGCGTTGCTTGCGACGCCCGAAGACCGAGAGCAGGTCAAACGCGGGCATCGGGAAAACAGTTTGCAAATGGCGAAGCGCATTGCGGCGGCGCTTGAGAATGGCAATCAACTGCAACGCGAAGGATTGTTGCAGGCGATCACCGAATTTCACTTGCGCGCGGGCGGCTATGCAGGCGGAGGCCGCTACACGCGCATCGGCAACGATGTCGAGAACGTGCAGTTTTACGACGACGGCGCAAAGCTGATGGAGAAAGCGTTGGTTCCGCTCATTGCTTCCGACAATCTCAAGCTGCGCAAACAGGCAATCGTTGCGGCAAACACCGTGCGCGAGCAGGCGTTGGATTCGCTGCCGCTGCTGGTGCTGCAACAACTGAACGACGGCAATGCTGAAGTTCGCAATGCGGCGCAGGAAACGTATCGCCTGCTGCCGCTCACGGTGCAAGCAAACAACAAACAAGCAGCCATCGGCATTTTGAAAGCATTGCTGGCGAGTCCGTATCCAGCCGCGCAAACTGCCGGACTCGAACGATTGAAAGTCTTCAGCAACGACGAAGCCCGCGCCGAAAAGCTGGATGCGGCGGTGCGCGATTTCGCTTTGAAAGCCGAACGACAAGTTGCGCCTGCTGCGTTGACGGCGCTCGCGGAATTCCCGCATTTGGCGAGCGACGCTGAATTGCAGACGCGTGTGACTTCGGCGTTGCAAGCGAATGACGAAGGCTTACAACGTGCCGCAGCCAACCTGGCAATGAACAAAGCCGAATGGCGCACAGCCCCGTCAATCCAGGCTGCGCTGAATGTGTTACTGCAAAACAAAGACGCGGCGAAGCGACGTTTGGTGCTGGGACTCGTGACTGATGCAACGGCGGCGCAAGCGGAATTGGCATTGCCAAAGCTCGTCGCCGAAGCCTGTTCCGATGCGAACGATCAAGTCCGTGCGGCGGCTTTGAGTGCTGCGCGACGTTCGCCCTCGCTGCTCAAAAACGCTGCGGTCAAAGCAGGCTTGGCGAAATTGATGGTAGACAAAAACGCTTCGTTGCAGGAACAAGCGGTCGCCTTTGTGCAAGGACAAGGCGACGCCTATTTGGACGGCGGAGCCGCGATTGCCAAAGCGACCGCGAACGTCGGTAAGGCTGCGACGACGAATCTGGATTACAGCTTTTTCGTACAGCGCGTGATGCCGTTGCTGGCGGCCAAAGGTCGTGACGGGAATGCGTGTGTGGATTGTCATTACAACCACACCGTCTTGAAGCTGAACATCCCGGATGCGAAAGGCAACTGGAGCGATGCGCAAATGCGCGAAAACTTCACGTCTGCGGTGCGCGTTATTGATGCCACAATTCCCGAAAACAGCCTGCTGCTGCGTAAGCCCGTTGGCAACGCGGAAGTTGAAGGAACTATCGGCGCGAAGAAGATTCCCCACGGCGGTGGCCAACGCTGGACAGGCACGGAAGACGCGGCATATCGCATCATTCTGGAATGGATCAACGGTGCGAAGTTGGCGGCTGGGAAATAGGGAAAATTGAGATGAATTTTGTAGAGAAGATTTACGATGAAGTAGTGTCACGCTTGTCGCACGATGATCAACTACGGTTGGTCTTGCTTATACTAAATGGCCTCGTCAATAAAATGTCAGCCGAAAGTAACAAGGTTGAGGAAGAAGCCGTTCCACTCACCATGACACGAAGCGAGTATGAGCAAATATCCGCATTGCTGGAAGAAGTCGTGGGGGAAATGAGGAATTCAAATGATAGAATGGCAAAAGATCAGGAAGAAATAGATCGGCTGCAAGCGAAAACAAAGGCAAACCTAGCTGAGATAAAAACAATTCTCGATACGAAGTTTTAGTAATTTCCCCTCCGAGGGGAGTGAAGAATTAGCGCCAGAGGCGCGGCATATTTATAGATCAAGGTCAAAAAAGATTGTGTAGCTCCAGCGAAGCGGCATCGTCATATTGCGCTCCGCTGGAGCTGAAAGATTTGACGTTTTGCATTGTTATAAATATGCCGCACCTCTGGCGCTAAACGCAGTGACGCCTATTTCCAAACACACTCTCAACATAAACAACTGATTTGAAATCAGCGGAGAAAACTATGCGCGATCAAATCATCTCTGAATATCACAACCTCTTAACTTCAGACGAAAGCCTATCCGAAGAACTCTTCGCACGGCTGAAAGCGAAGATGCGCGCGTATCGGATGTTGTACGGTGAACGCGAATTGGGCGTGTCTCTACGCCCGCATTTTCTGACGCGACAGCAATATGACAATTTGGCGTATCAGGCGGAATTGCTGGCTTCGGCAATGGACATTGTCGCGGCGGCAGCGTTGGCTGAACCGATGTGGCTGAATCATCTTGGCCTGACGCCAGAAGAACAACGATGGGCCAGCGCCGATCCAGGCTATTCGTTGCCCGCCATCAACACGCGCGTGGATGGATTTCTGTTCGGCGATGAAGTCCGCTTTGTCGAATATAATGCCGAAAATCCTTCAAGTTTGACCGATCAGCCGGGATTGAATGAAATCCTGTTCGAGTTACGCGCGATGCAATCTGTCGCCGAGCGATACCGTTTGCGGCAATTCACGCCGGTTGTCAGTTTGCTGCAAAGCCTGATGGAAACGTGGCGCGAATGGGGCGGAACAGGCGCACCGCACATTGCGATTCTGGATTGGGCGAACCTGCCGACTGAACACGAATTCCTCTTGCTGCGCAATTTTTTTTCGGGCAGCGGCTTGCCCACCATCATTTGCACGCCCGACGAACTGGAATACAGCAACGGCAAGCTGCGGCGCGGTGACTTCGTGATTGATCTCGTCTACAAGCGCATTGTCATCAGCGAATTTATGTCTTGTTATGATGACACGCATCCGCTTGTGCAAGCGTATTTCAATCACGATGTGTGTTTGATCAATCCGTTCCGCTGCAAAATCCTGCACAAAAAAGCGAGCTTTGATTTGTTGACCGAAGACGCGTGTCAATCGTGGTTCAGCGATGCACAACGCGCGATGATTCGCTCCTGCGTGCCGTGGACGCGGATGGTGCGTGAACGCAAAACGACGTATCGCGGCAACGAAATTGATTTGCTGGAATTCGTGCGGCGCAACCGCGAACAATTCATCCTGAAGCCCAATGACGAATACGGCGGCAGAGGCGTGCAATTTGGGCAGCGCGTAACGGCATCAGAATGGGACACGGCTCTAAACGATGCGCTGCAAGGAAACTTCGTCGTGCAGGAATTGATTGCATTGCACACCGAAGAGTTCCCAATTTTCAATGACCGCGAATGGCACTTGCAGCCGATGTTTGTAGACACGAATCCGTTTTTATTTCGCGGCAAAGTGGATGGCGTGATGGTGCGACTGGCCGACACGCCAGTCGTGAATGTAACTTCGGGTGGCGGAGAGACAGGCTTTTTCGTTTTAGAAGCCGATTGAGCCAGCGCACGCGGCACTCATGCATGCGCGGGCTTGAAGCTGTGCAATGCTTTCACATATTGCGCGCGCTCAAATTCAATAGGGTTCGCGCAATGTTGCTGGCTCATACTGCCGAGCATTTGTGCGACAGATTCATATTCATGCTCGTCCATCCAATCAATCACTTCCCGCTCCAGCGTGCGGATATATTCAATGCCGTGCCGATACAGCACCGCACACAACATCGTTGCGCTGGCTCCCACCATCAGCATTTTGACCACATCGTGCGCCGTGTGAATCCCGCTGGTGGCGGCCAGGTCCGCGCGCAGCTTTCCATACAATATCGCAATCCACCGCATCGGTAATCGCAGTGCCTGCGGCGTGCTTAAAATCACGTTCGGACGAACCTCGAGCGAATCCAGGTGGATGTCGGGTTGATAGAACCGATTGAATAAAACAAGGCCATTTGCGCCTGCCAGATCGAGCCGCTGCGCCATATTTGCCAGACTGCTGAAGTACGGGCTGAGCTTAACGGACACTGGAATCATGACCTGTGATTTTACGGATTCCAAAATCTCCAGATAGGTCTGCTCAACTTGCGCGCCGGTCAACATCGGATCGGCGGGAATATGGTAAATATTCAGTTCCAGCGCATCGGCTCCAGCCTGCTGCATTTCTTTGGCATACGTCGTCCAACCGCCCATTGAATCGCCGTTGAGGCTGGCAATAATCGGAATATTGACATGCTCTTTCGCTTTGCGGATGTGATTCAAGTAGCCTTCGGGGCCGAGATGAAATTCGGTTGGTTCGGGAAAATACGTCAAGGCCTCGGCATAACTTTCGGTGCCATGTGTCAGGTGATGTTCCAGCTCAAAGCGATCTTGTTTCAATTGCTCTTCAAAGAGCGAATACAACACCACCGCCGCCGCACCCGCATCTTCCATCCGCTTGATGTCATCAAGTTCTTCAGACAGCGGTGAAGCCGACACGACGAGCGGCGTGCGCAAATTCAATCCCAGATAGTTGGTTTGCAAATTCATCTCAGGTCTCCCAATGCAGAGAAGATTTTTTCACCATAGAGACACAGAGGAATCACAGAGGTACGCAGAGAAATCCTCTGTGAATCTCTGTGCGATCTCTGTGCCTCTGTGGTGAAGCGGGTTTCATCCGTCTATCCCTTCACTTTCTTCCTTCGGCAACTCGCCTTTGCGCGCGGCCAGATACTCGTAAAAATGCCAACGATCATGCACATCTAATTGCGCTTGTTTCAAAAGCCGACGGGCTTCTTCAGGATTACTCTTGGTCAGCATCTTGAAGCGGTTTTCGGAATACAGATATTGTTCCAGCGGAATCTTGGGCGCGCGCGAATCCAGTTGCAGCGGGTTTTCGCCATGCTGTTCTCGTTCGGGATTGAAGCGGTACAGCAACCATTGTCCCGAATCTACAGCAGCTTTTTGATTCTGCATCCCGGTCGTCATGTTGATGCCGTGCGCGATGCAATGACTGTAGGCAATGATAAGCGATGGCCCGTCATAGGCTTCAGCTTCGAGAAAGGCTTTGAGTGTGTGCTCATCGCGCGCGCCCATCGCTACGCGCGCGACGTACACATTGCCATAGGTCATCGCAATCAAGCCGAGGTCTTTTTTCGCCGCCGGCTTTCCACCCGCAGCAAACTTGGCGACTGCGCCGCGCGGCGTGGCTTTCGACATTTGCCCGCCAGTGTTGGAATACACTTCGGTGTCGAGCACGAGGACATTTACATTGCGCCCGCTCGCCAAGACGTGATCGAGTCCACCAAAGCCGATGTCATAGGCCCAACCGTCGCCACCAATAATCCAAACGCTTTTGCGCACGAACAAATCGGCGATTGGCAACAACTGCTGAGCTTCCTCTGAATCCAGTTTGGAAAGCTTGTATTTCAAGGCTGCGACCCGTTCGCGTTGTTCGTGAATGCCAGCCTCGTCGCGTTGGTCAGCTTTGAGAATTTCTTGCGATAGTTCGCCGCCAATCGCGGGTGCAAGGCGTGTTAAGAGTTGTGCAGCGAATTCGGTTTGTTTGTCGAGCGAGACCCGAAAGCCTAATCCAAATTCGGCGTTATCCTCGAACAATGAATTCGCCCACGCAGGTCCTCGCCCGTCAGCATTTCTCGTGTACGGCGTGGTGGGCAAATTACCGCCGTAAATGGACGAGCAACCCGTCGCATTTGCAATGATCGTGCGATCTCCGAACAACTGTGTGACCAGCTTAATATATGGCGTTTCACCGCAGCCCGCGCAGGCTCCCGAAAACTCAAACAAAGGTTCCTGCAACTGTTGCTGGCGAATGCTGGAGATTTTCAGCAAGCGGCGATCCACTTCCGGCACGTTCAAAAAGAAGTTCCAGTTGTCGCGCTCCGATTCGCGCAGCGGCGGCTGTGGGGTCATATTGATCGCTTTCAGACGCGTTTGCGATTTGTTTTTGGCCGGGCAAATATCTACGCAAATTCCACACCCAGTGCAATCTTCGGGCGCGACTTGAATTGTGTACTTCAGGCCATTCCATTCGCGGTCTTTGGCGGCGCAGGATTTGAAGGTAGGCGGTGCTTCAGCGAGATGTTTGGGATCGTAGACTTTGATGCGGATGACGCTGTGCGGGCAGACCATCGCGCATTTGCCGCATTGAATACACACTTGCGAATCCCACACTGGAATCTCTTCGGCCAGATTGCGCTTCTCCCATTTGGCCGTGCCGCTTGGATACGTGCCATCGCACGGCAACGCACTGACGGGCAATTCATCGCCGCGCGTCGCAATCATCTTCCCCAATACATCGCGCACGAACGGCGGTGCAGTCGAAGCAACGGGCGGCGGCAACAATAACTGGCTCGTGACCTGGGCAGGAACGTTGACGGCAAACAATTGCTCTAAGGTTTGATCCACCGCGCGCAAATTCATGGCGACGATTTCATCGCCTTTGCTGCTGTAACTTTTTTTGATCGCGCTTTTGATGGCGGCAATCGCTTCGTCGTGTGGCAAGGCACCCGAAAGCGCAAAAAAACAAACCTGCATCACGGTGTTGACGCGATTGCCCATCCCGCTGGCGCGCGCGACTTTGTTGGCGTCAATCACGAAAAACCTGATTTGCTTTTCAATCAGTTGCTCCTGCATCGCGCGCGGCAAATGCGGCCAGACTTCTGCCGCTGACCAGGGAGCATTGAGCAAAAACGTCCCGCCGGGTTTGAGTGGCGAAAGCATGTCATACCGCTCCAGAAAAATCGGTTGATGACAAGCAACAAAGCTGGCTTGCGAAATCAAATACGTCGAGCGAATTGGCTGCGGTCCGAAACGCAAATGCGACACGGTGATTGCGCCGGATTTCTTGGAGTCGTAGACAAAATAACCCTGCGCGAATTGATTCGTGTTTTCGCCGATGATCTTGATGGAATTTTTGTTGGCTCCGACCGTGCCATCAGAACCGAGGCCGTAAAACATCGCGCGCACAACGCTGTCCGGCTCAATCGAAAACGCCGCGTCATACGGCAAGCTCGAATGCGTAACATCATCGTGGATGCCGACCGTGAAATGATTTTTCGGCTTTGATTGTGCAAGGTTATCGAAGACAGCTTTAATCATCGCGGGCGTGAATTCGTGCGAAGCCAAACCATAACGCCCACCTACGACTTTCGGCATTGCTTGCAACTCGCCCCATCCACTGCTCAAACCTTCGTGCAATGCCGTGACGCAATCCAGATATAACGGTTCGCCCGCGCTGCCTGGTTCTTTCGTGCGGTCCAGCACCGCGACAGATTTGGTAGTCGCAGGCATCGCCTCCATAAATCGCTTGGCATCGAAGGGACGATACAATCGAACCTTGAGCACGCCAACTTTTGCGCCCTGCGTGTTGAGGTAATCCACCGTTTCGTGCGCGGCTTCTGCACCCGATCCCATCATCACGATCACGCGCTCGGCATTCGCTGCCCCGTGATATTCAAAAGCGTGGTATTGCCGCCCGGTCAGGCTGGCAAACTGATCCATCGCATCCTGCACAACCTGCGCGCAAGCGTTGTAAAACCGATTGACCGATTCGCGGGCTTGAAAATACACGTCGGGATTTTGCGCCGTGCCGCGAATCACCGGATGATCAGGCGATAGCGCGCGGGCGCGATGTTCCAGCACTTTGCTGAGGTCAATCATCGCGCGCAAATCGTCATCGGTGAGCAGTTCGATTTTGTTGACTTCGTGCGAAGTGCGAAACCCATCAAAGAAATGCAGAAATGGAATTCGTGAGTTCAGCGTAGCTGTTTGAGCAACCACCGCGAAGTCCATTGCTTCCTGCACTGAATTGGAGCATAGCAGCGCAAAGCCCGTCGCTCGCGTCGCCATCACGTCGCTGTGATCGCCAAAGATGGAAAGCCCTTGCGCCGCCAAGGCGCGGGCTGCAACGTGAATCACAGCCGGGGTCAATTCGCCCGCAATCTTGTACATATTCGGGATCATCAACAACAGCCCTTGCGAAGCGGTGAACGTGGTTGTCAATGAACCCGTTTGCAATGCGCCGTGAACAACGCCTGCTGCGCCGCCTTCGCTTTGCATTTCGACCACGGCAGGAGTGGTTCCCCAAAGGTTCGGCTTCCCTGCTGCGGCCCAGGCGTCCGCCCATTCGCCCATCGGAGAAGAAGGCGTGATCGGGTAAATGGCAATTACTTCGTTCAGACGGTAGGCAATCTCGGCGACGGCTTCGTTGGCATCAATCGTAATTTGGGTGCGATTCATCAGGCTCCTTGGCAACGACTCAAAACTTTTACCACCGCCGTAGTTGCAGTCGGTATGCCAAGCGAGTTTTCACGCAAAACCAGGTTAGTCGGCGGGAGAGTGGGGGAAATTTCTTGTGCGTTGGTGCAAATTTTCCTAGCTTGCAGGTAAGAAATCATCGGTGTTGGGGAAAATTCCTGCAAGCATAACTAGAAACACCCCGTGGAATTCATCAATGATTTTAGTGGCGCGCTATTTCTGCTGGCGTTTTTTCAAATCAAAACGCTGGCCGACATTTAGCAAATAATACGGCTTTCCAGCGTGCTGCTTGCCATCGGTGATCGCAACTTTGCCTTCGCCGATGACTTCAAACTGATCGCCTCGCACCACAATCGCGGTGGATTCGTACAGTCCAATGCCAAGCAATTCAGGATGCGCAGTGATGACCTCCTGCAAATCATTTTCGCGTTTGCGAGTATTGATGTGTTGGTCAATCGCCACCTGCCGGATGAACCCCAAGCCGGTTTCATAGCCCTTTGCCATCATCACGGTATTGCCCTCGCGCGCACCGCGCACCATATACGAAGCTTGAATGCTGGCTCCGGCTGAAGTGCCGCCAATCACACCACCGCGTTCCAGCAATTTCAGCATTTCTTTATGAACCAGCGTATCAAGATAAGAATCCACCAAACGCCATTGCCGCCCGCCACCAAACCAGATACCAGTGGCCTTGCGTAACGGCGCGACAAAGGCCTCAGTGTTGGATTCGTTGCGATTACGCGTGTGCAAAACGGTCAAATTCCTGAGGCCAAAAAGTGAGGGATGATCGTCGTAGATTTTGCTGATGCCTTGATCTTCAGCAGCCGTCGGAATGTAAACGATATGAGCATTAGGGCCGCCGGCCAACGCGATAAAGCGGTCCGAAATAGACACTGGGACTTTGCCGCCACCGACAATCACCAGCGATCCTTTTGCCGGGCCAATCTTGGAAACAGGGGAAAAAGCAGCCAAGGGGACAGCGGCAAGAACAACAAGAACGAACAAATTGATAAATTTTCGCATGATCCACTCCGGTAAATTCAATCGCCCAGAAATACGACTTCCAGTAAAGGCACATTGTCAACACCGCAACAAAAAAATCAACGAATGATCCCTTCCATCTCGACATAACGCAGACTTGTCATTACTCGTGCAGGAGGCAAACTATTTTTCACAGAAGAATGATTTATGACTGAAAGTATCCTTGACCTTTTATGCGTTGACCGATAAAGTTCGGGTATCGAACAAATTCTAAATAGCAAAGTAAAACGCATTGCTTCTAGCTGGGCAGAAAATTTAAGAATAAGTTGGGACGCTCCATCGGCCATTTTATTAGTAGCCGAGAGGATTTGTTGCCAGCCATTCAGGTTGGCAACTTTCAAGGTATAAATGCGACTTCAAGATGACCTGAAGAAGACTCTCCATCAGGTCATTTGACCAACTTTCCGGGCACACAAATGAATCACAATACACGGAATCCTAAAACGGCTAATCGCCGCGATTTTATTAAAGCATCATCGGCCACCGCCGCCGGATTAACCTTCACACCGCTGATTGCCAAAGCCATCAATAATCGCATTCGCTTTTCGGTCATCGGGCTGAATCACGGACACATCAACGGGCAAACCAATGCGGTGCTGCGCGGTGGCGGCGAATTGGTTTCGTTTTACGCCAAAGAACCGGAATTGGTCGCAGACTTTCAGAAACGCTTTCCTCAGGCAAAGCTCGCCCGCAGCGAACAGGAAATTCTGGATGACAAGTCCATTCAACTGGTCGTCAGCGCGTCAATCCCCAATGAACGCGCGCCGCTGGGCATCCGCGTGATGCAGCACGGCAAAGATTTTATGGTGGATAAGCCGGGGGTCACGTCACTTGAACAAATGGCACAGGTACGCAAGGTACAAGCGGCCACGAAGCGGATTTATTCGATTCTGTTCAGCGAACGGCTCGAAAACCCTGCGACCATGAAAGCGGGCGAATTGGTGAAAGCGGGAGCCATCGGCAAGGTGATTCAAACGGTCAGCCTCGGACCGCATCGCGTGAATCCAAAGTCGCGTCCCGCGTGGTTCTGGGATACGAAATATTACGGCGGCATTATCACAGACATCTGTTCGCATCAGTTCGAGCAGTTTTTATATTTCACTGGTTCGACGAGCGGCGAAATCGCTGCTTCGCAAGTACGCAACGTGAATCATCCGCAGTATCCGAATTTTGAAGACTTTGGCGATGTGCTGATTCGCGGGAACGGTGGCACAGGCTACATGCGAGTGGATTGGTTCACGCCTGATGGTCTCAGCACCTGGGGCGACGGTCGTCTGACGGTGATTGGGACCGAAGGATTTCTTGAGGTCCGCAAAAACGTGGACATCGGCGGACGCAAAGGCGGCAATCATCTGTTTTTGGTCAATCAAAAAGAAACGCAATACATTGATTGCAGCAAGGTGCAACTCACTTATGGGACGCAGCTTGTAGATGACGTGCTGAATCGCACGGACATTGCATTACCCCAGGCACATTGTTTTCTGGCGATGGAATTAGCGATCAAGGCGCAGAAAATAGCGCGCAAAATTTAGCTTTGCTGGCGATGGAATGGTTTTCAACGTAACCATTGTCTGCGTTCATCACTCCGTCTCTTGAGGATGAACGTTCACAATCACCCAAACATTTATCAGGAGGAAGTATGCGAAACCCCAACCTTCGCTCAAGGGTTCTTTGGCTTTGTGGGCTGGTTTGTCTACTGGGCAACTTAGTTCTCGCACAAGAAACCCGAAGCACTATTCTTGGCACAGTCAAAGACCAAACTGGTGCTGTCGTTGCAGGTGCAACAGTAGACGTCGTCAACACCGACACGAATACCCCTTCCAAAGTTGCAACCAATGAAAGCGGCTATTTCGAAGCGCCGTATTTATTGCCGGGGACATATACAATAACAGTCACGGCAGCGGGCTTTAAGAAGTATGTGCAACCCGGCTATGTGCTGACCGTGAACAGCCGTCAGAACGTAAATATCGCGCTCGAAATCGGCGGCGCGCAGGAAACCGTGACCGTCACGGCTAATGCAGCCTTGCTCGAAACGACATCCGGCAGTGGCACGGCCTCGCTCGAGGCGCGGCAAATCGCGGACTTACCCGTGATGGGCAACAGCGCCATGTTGCTTGCGCGCAGTGTTCCCGGCATGCAATGGACGGCACAACCGAATTACTTGAGCCTGCACTCAAACGTTGGTGCATCAGCCGTGAGCGCGGCGGGCGGCGTCGGTGGCAATGAATTCTCGCTTGACGGCGTCCCCAATCTTTCGGGCGGACGGCGTTCCGGTTATTTGCCCTACACCGACACGGTCGCCGAATTCAAAGTGGAAACCGCGCCGTTCGATGCCAGCAAAGGCCATACGACCAGCGCCACGATTTCGCTTTCGACCAAAAGCGGCACGAATGATTATCACGGCGCGTTGACGTGGCAACATTGGCAACAACGTTACAACGCGACGCAAACCACGACCAATGCTGGTTACTGGGGACGCATTGCTCAGGCCGAAGCGGCGGGTAACACGGCCTTAGCACAACAATTGCGCAATACCGAACGCCAACCTACTGGACGCTCGAACAACTGGGCCGGTTCGGTCGGCGGCCCGGTTCGTGTGCCGTGGCTTTTCAATGGCCGCGACAAACTGTTTTTCTTCTTCAGCTACAACGCCTTCAAAGATGTGAAGACGGAAGAAGCGACACAGGTGAATCGTACCGTGCCGAGTGACGCCCATCGTCGTGGCGATTTTTCTGATCTGCTCGCGCTTGATCCCGTGCGGTATAAAATTTACGATCCGCGCACCGCTCGGCTGGTTAACGGCGTCGTCACGCGCGATGCGTTCCCGAACAATCAAGTGCCGATCCTGAACCCGATGTACAAGTTTTACGAGGCACTTTACCCGAAAGCGAACAACGTACCGGGCGTCGTTTCGGCGGAAGGGCTGAACAACTATCTGGCGTCGGCAACGGCATTCAATTGGGATTACAAAGCCTTCACAAATCGCATTGACTATCAACTGTCACCGAAACAACGCATGTTCGGCAAATGGAGCTATAGCAATTTTGCCCCGGAAGATCGCGGTGACTGGACGTATGAAACAGCGCGTGGTTTACAGATCGCTGGTCTCGTTCGCAAGAACATCGCTGTCGCGTTCGACCACGTCTACACCTTCAACTCCACGACGATTTTCAACTGGTCAATTTCGTGGAATCGCTTTATCGAAGGCAACGCCTCAAACGCGGTGCAGACCAGCTTCCCGCCCAGCAAAGTCGGTCTGCCGAGTTATCTGGATCAAAAGGCGGGATCGAATATTCACCTGCCCAGTGTGGATTTTGGAACCTATAGTGATTTCACGCGCGGCTATCCCGGCTTCTCGCGCTTCAGCGTCGGAACATTGCGCGGTGAATTGTCGAAATACCTCGGCACGCATAGTTTGCGCATCGGCACGGACCTACGTAATCAATGGCGCGCGAGCAACGGCCCCGGTCAAAGCTCCAGCACCTACACCTTCAATAATGCCTTCACGCGCCAAGCCCAAAACACGACCAACGCGGCAACGATTGGTCTGGAATGGGCGGCTTTTATGCTGGGCGTGCCGAGCAGCATTTCAATTGCCACGAATGACGATTTGTACATGACGAACAAATTCTATTCGGGCTATGTGCAGGACGACTGGAAGCTGAGCCAGAAGCTGACCGTGAACCTCGGTCTGCGCTACGAATTAGAAGGCGGCTTTCGTGAACGCTACAATCGTGGTCTGACGGGCTTTGATCTGAACGCCAAACTACCGATTTCCGATGCGGCACAGGCGGCGTATGGTCGTTTGCCAGCGTCCCTTTTGGCATTGCGCCCCGTCAGCGATTTCATCGTCAAAGGCGGTACAACCTATCTGGGCAAAGATGGCGCACCAGATACCGTCAATAAATCACAACCGGGCTGGATGCCGCGCGTCGGGATGGCTTACCAAATTAACGATAAGACTGTGCTGCGGGCGGGCTGGGGCATGTTCTACGATACGAACAACGTGCTCAACGAAGGATTGAACCAGACGGGCTACAATCGCAACACAACGACAGTAGTCACGAATGATAATGGTTTGACCTTCAACGGCACGAACCTGACATCGGCAGCGTGCCAGGCATCGTTGACGGCGTGCGTGACCGTGTTGGCCGATCCGTTCCCAGTGCGGGCGAGTGCAAACAATACGCGCTTTGACCTGCCGTTGGCGAATACTCTTGGCCTGATGGCGTTGCAGGGACGCGGCATCACGTTCCTGGATCGGGAGTGGGAACGGGCACGCCAGCATCGTTGGCGCGTTGGGTTGCAACGGCAGCTCGGCTCCTCAATGGTGGCCGAAGTGGCATATCTCGGTTCGCGCACCGACAACATTCAAGTGGGCTTGCGACTCGACGCACTGCCTGAAAAATATTGGGCGTCGGGTTTGATCCGCAACAACGCCCTGGCGAATGATCTGAATTCGCAATTGACCAATCCCTTCAACATCAGCAACTTTACCGCATTGCAAACGAGCGATCCGGTGATTTATGCGGATATGCGAACGAATGGCTTTTTCACCAACGCCAATATTGCCAAGTCACAATTGCTGCGGCCCTATCCGAATATGAACGGCTTGACGAACGGACGCGATCCGGGTGGTGAGCAGAAGTACGGTCACCTGGAAGCTTCCATTACGAAACGCATGTCGAAGGGCTACAGCTTTATGGCGTCGTATATGTGGACGTCACAACTGGATCGCACGACGCGCCTGAACGAGTTTGACAACTACCTTGTTTGGGCACCGAGCAATAACTCCACACCCCATAACCTGAACGTGAATTTCATCTACGAATTTCCGTTCGGCAAAGGCCGACGCTGGTTGAAAGACGGCGGCTGGCTCAATGCGTTGGTGGGCGGCTGGCAGGTGGCAGGTATCTACAACAAACAAAGCGGTCGCATCTACGGACTGGGCAACTGGTTCTACTTCGGCGGCGATTTGCGCAAGATTGCCAAACCGACCGATCAACAGGCCGT
>JAEUQN010000154.1 GCA_016789725.1 Blastocatellia bacterium
CCTCCAATTCTCCCCCTCTCCCCAACCCCCCATCCCTCCCTTTCCTAATCTCCTCGTGCCATCCGCGCTTCTTCCGGCAAAAAAACGGGCGCAAGCGAACACTTGGCACAGAGCCGTTCATTCATCGTGATCGGAGGCCGTTCAACGGTCGCCTGCAATTCCCGCGCCCGATCAATGGCCCTTCGCAAATCCGCAAATGCCCGCTCATCAATCGGCACACGCACCGTCACATTATCCGCGTGATAACGCACCCGCGCTTCGGGAATGAGTTGTCCAGTATGTTCGGCAACGAGCGCGGCATACGCGATGATTTGGATGCGATCACTCGGCCACGTCTGCGGAGTTCCTTCAACCGACCGCGCCGAACGACCGCGTTTATGTTCATACGGAATCAGCACGCCATCTCGCTTGCGCAAACAATCCACCTTGCCGCGCAGTCCCCAAGCGGATGATTCCAATTCCATCGTATGCCAATCGCCCTCTTCGTCCCGCTCAATCTCGACGTGCAAGCGACGACCCGCATAGACCCGCGCATCGGCAACGCGCATTTCTTCGACCTCTTCGAGATAAAACAACCGTTCACAATATTGCAAAGCGTGCAAAGACATCACGCGCAGCACGGCGTGCGAGTTCGTCATAAAGAACCTCCGTTGTGTTGGGGAAATTGTGGGCTGAAAAATGAATTGTTCAGAGTTCACACTTCAGCGTGTGGTTGGAAGGCCGCACGCTGAAGCGTGAACTCTGAACCACCTCAAATTAGGGAAGCGAAATTGTTGTCCATTCCCACCCGAATTCACCTGGTGATGAAGCAATTTCTTTCGGATCGTCTTCTAATAAATAGCGATTCCAGCGAGTTTTTGCCGAGCCAACGTGATCCACCCATACCGGCAACTCTATCGAACCTTCGGGTCTTGGTAATAACCGACGCCAAGTTCCTTCGATCTTGGGGTAAAGACTCACATCATTTACAGCATCATCGCTCAACCCCAAACAAAGTAAGCCATAGCGGTCTACCGTGTCCGGTTCTTGGATTGCTTGAATGAGGCGCGTTTCCAAATGGGGCGAACTTTGCGTTTCGTGCGTTGAGTCCACCCAACAAAGCAGTTCAATACCGCACAATGTCTCAACAAAATCAGGCGCATTGCCGAGTTTAGACTGTTTGGTTGGGACACCATATTTGTATCGGCTCAGCTTTCTGAGAGTGGTCGCAATTTCAGGCAATCGTTTGTATGCAAAGGCGAGCCTTACGCCAACGTGACGATGCCGAAAGCGTTCTCCGACCAACGACAACAGCAGGCCATATACAGTCGCAGGTGGTGGCAACGGATATGTTTCCGCAAACGAGCGAGCAAACGATTTACGAAAACTCCCGTACGGAGCTTCGATGTGGAGCGTAATCACGATTGGCCTCCCACGATTCGTAGGGACGCATCCATTGCCGCAATTTTGTTCTTGGCCTCTGTTGCGGCGGCTAGCACGCCCGATACAACCGTCGCGCCAAGTTCTTGCAATCTAGCGCCTGCCTCAGTAGTGGCTACTTCTCCACCGATGATTAACTCATGCGCAGGAATATCGCCGCTCTCAACTCGTTTGACGAGGCGCGCAATATGATAACCGCGTGTTTCATCATCATGCTCAAAGCAATTTTGAATCTTGGATGAGTGCGCGTTCGTGACTCGCAACACGATTGATGCAGGCGAGAAATCAAAGGCAAAGCGAGAGTGGTTTCCGGCAACTGGCGGCGGATCAATGATGGCATCAATGACATGGCTAATATTTTGCTTGTTCACAACGTCGTTGAGATTGAGACCAAACGAGTATTGATATTCGGTCGTGTGCATTTCAGCGTTGTAGAGAGAAAGCCCCGCAGCATTTCCTTTCTCATCTTCTTTCCTTACTGTGCAGTTATAAGACAATTCACCGCGATAAGGGCGAAGACTAACCGCACGTCCCATTGCTAAAGGACTGGTACGTTTATAGGCCTTTCCTTTGGGTTTCTTCCCTGAAGTGTCTTTAGACTTATCTTGCTCAGAATCTTCATCTTCACGTTCGTTCTTGGCAGCCGCTGCATTCATGAATCCCATCAAATCGTCATCAACAAAAATATCTTGGACGGGTTTCCAATCCAGCCACTTGTCATCTTTGAAATTCACTTTACCGCTGTGAACGTTGTAAGTTCGATTCACTTGAGAATCTTGAAGCTCAAGCTGAAAGCGGTAGCGCAGCGCAAAACGAATCGCCTCCGCTGAGACACTGGTGTGCAAATCGTCCTGATGAAAAACTTTTTGCAAGGTCGTCGTATTACCAATGTTATCACCGCGATTATTGGCGGCGACTGCTTCGCCTGTGAGAATTGTGCCGTAAAGATAGTTCGTTGCCATGATTAGTTTTCACCTCCGGTGGGTTGGTTATTTTCGGTTTGTGAAGATTTGGGTTCGCTTGCATAGCTGACCAGCGCGAATAAACACAAGTTTTGAAATTGATCGAAGTTGCGAGGGTTGAAGATGAATTTGCGGATACGCTCGCTTTCTGCCTGCATGGTTTTTAGTTTGCCACCTTCTTTTGTAGAGTTTGCGCAAAACTGTAAGAACCATCCGGCTAGAGCATCGCTAGTTTTGGCGCGCAGAATATCATTCCTAATTCTCTCTCGTCTTACGTCAATTAGTCGTTCGGCTGATTTCAAATTTTCTTCTCGGGCACGGTCATACAAATTTTTCATTGTCATTTTCCACGCTTCGTGAAAAGCACTAATGATCGCTTTGTCATTTTCTTCCTTGACTGCTTGATTCATCGCTTGTAGTCCTCCTTGATGAAATAGTATTTGCTTGAATTCTTCTTTCTTGCTCACTAACGTTCTAAAATCACCACACCAATGTGCCTCACGCGCCAAATTTGCCGCGATTAGCTCTGGCAATGGGCTTCCTGGAGCAGCAAAGCCTTCACTATTTTTATTGGGTTTGATAAATCTACTTTTTCCGGTTGAATAAGCTGCTCGATAAATTCCAATATCAGGATAAGAATCCTTGAGCTTGATAATCTGACTTCGATAGTTCTGATTCTTACCACCCCAAGATGCCTTGCCCATCGCTATAGATAGGCATCCATCTATCCCGCGTGCTTCCGCTATACCAGTGGTTCCAATATCAATTAGAAATCGTAGTGCGGCGTCTTCTGCTCCGCCAACAACTCGCCCAAGGTAATTATTGGTAAAGCGTTCAAAATTTTGCGTTCGGGCGTTGATGATTTGCAGTCGCGCCGCGAATGCTTGCAAATCATCAACATTGGGAACAACAACACAAAATTGAGCTTTTTCTTTCCACATTCGCGGACGCAAGAGGAAGATCGTGCTGCCTACCATCAGATACAGTAAAAGGAACGCATCCGCTGCATTTGTCTCTAAATGGGTTGCACCTGAATAAGCGCCAGGAATAACCCACTTGGGAATATCGGCAATTTTTTCTAAGGTTCCTTTCTTATCGCTTAACCCCAACCTTTCGTCAGCATCTTGATGGGCATAGCTTCTTAATGCTTTGTATGAAAAGAAACCTCCTGTCAGGTCATCTATATTTTTTAGCTCTATTTTGTAGATACCATCTTTTTTATGAGTTGTTGTGTGATCTAAAAACGTTCCACAAATGCCGTTATGAATTGCCAAGCGCAGGCTATAGTCATCGGCATCCACGCCCTGTCCGGGCAAGTCAATCAACTTGTCTTTGGTCAGCCTGAATGAGGCATCTAATATTCGTCGCAGAGCGTCTTGAGCAGGCAATTCATCGCCCCACGAAAGTGTCACTTGATTGCGTTGCAGCGTCGCGCTGATACCTTCGGGCGTAATCTTTCTCTTGCTCCACGCTTTGATGGTCGCTGCTAAACCGCCGAGTGCAGCACGATGGTAAATCGTATAATTCGGGTTATTGAGACGATAAATTATTTCCATCTGGCTCCTACTCCTTCTTTTGTGTCTTTTTCAAAAAGATATTCAATCTCATTGCTTGGCGCGACGCGTAGATTGGCGCACCGCTGCCACTGCAAAACGGAAGGCTTGAAGGGGATCGCTACTTCGTGTGCGCGTAACCAACGGCTTGATGGTTCACCTTTGCGGCTCCAGTCCTGACATTCTTTCAAATCATTCGCAAGAATTACGCTCACGGTGTACCCGTCTTCGCGTGTTTGACCGGGACGTGTTTCCCACAAACCGGAAAAGAAAGGCGCATGTCTCTCAGCTTCGGCATAATCGAAAACCTGTTGCGTTCTCAGATCAAAAAAGGCTTGTGAAAGATCACGTTGATTGAGCGCGCGACCTTTCAGCCTTTCCACCCATCGCTTCGTCAGCGCGAGATCATCTTCTTCATACGGTTTTGTGTCGTTTTCACTAACAGGGCAAATGATGGCAGGTTTCGGATCATCCTTTTCTGCAAAACGATTGAGCCTTCCCATTCGTTGGATCAATGAAGCAATCGGAGCAATATCGGTGATGAGCAAATCCGCCGACAGATTCAATGACATCTCCGCGACCTGCGTAGCTACTAAGATGGCGGCTTGGTTTGGTAACTTGAAACGATCAATCACTTCGCGGTGACGATGGCTGCGGTCGAGGTAACGAAAGCGCGAGTGATAGACATTGCTGTAAATACCTTTGAATTTTGCTCTACACTCGAAGTAAATATCATTCGCCCACTCGACACGATTTCGCACCCAAAGAACTTTGCCTTTGTGCGCGACACAATCTCGCACTCGTTCCCAAATTTCCTCTTGAGTTCCTGCTTCTTCGATTGTGTAGCGTTTGCGTGTTTCTAATTCAGCAGGGCCTTCAATAACGTCTGAATCTAAATTGAAATCAGGGCGAATAGCAGCGATAGCTTTCAATCTTTCTTCTGGCAACGAGGCTGTCATCAGCAACACAGGCAGCTTTGGAAAGTTTTTCAGGAAGACCAGTAGATGACCGAACATTCTTTCATCAAAGGCGTGAATTTCATCGAACACAATCGCGCTGTTGATGATTGCCGGAAAGCTGTAAATCGAACGCCGGGCATTCGCCATCAATCCCAACACTGTGTCAGCCGTTGTTACGACTAGGGGCGTACTCCATAAAGCCAGTGCTTCGATCTTCTCGCGCTCAGCGTTTAGTGCCGCCTGCGCTGCTTTTGCTGTATCGTTCTCACTTTCAGCAGCTTCTTCCTGCGCCGCCGTTTGTGCCATCGCAAGCAAATCAACCTCGGCGCGTGAATGTGTAAGGCTGGATTCAATGCCTGACTCCAATGCGTAATCTTTGAAATGCTCGGTGGTTGTTCCAGTCGTTGGCAAGCAGAAGAATAGGCGGAAGTTTTGCCGCTTTACTCGCTCACACCACGCTTGCGCCCAGCGATAGGCACTCAGGCTTTTGCCCGATCCACAACCTGCGCGCGCCAGCGTCAACAAAGAATCTGAGGCTGCGACATCATCCTGAAAGTTGCGATAGACAAATCCCGGCGGAAGCACAGATTCATCGCGCGGCGCATTATTTTTATTTGCGTTGTCCCACGCCCATTTGTGAATCAACGCAGTAAACTCAGCCGAGGAAATTCCTATTTCGTGCAAGCCTTCATCAATAAATTTGGTGAGTGAATAGTTTTGCTTTTCGCGCCTGGCAACCGCACTGGCGGCCACATCCGCCGCTATCCCAAATGCTTTTATCAATGCCAGCAAGCGTCGTTTCTTTTCATCTTCAAACTCTGATTCAAGCTCAATAAAATCAACCAGCAAATCCTCCAGACAGCTTTTCGCCTGCCAATCACAAACTTCATGGCGATCAACCGCGATGGCAATATCTGCTGAAAAAGCTGGGGGAGGATCAAGGCGCAAATCAGCACTCATTTCGTTAAAAATCGTAGCAACATCACGGTGCGTGAGGTGAAGACGAAGCGCCGCAACCTGTCGCGGTTGAGTACTTTTCTCAAACTTTCGGTGATGCCCTATTGCTCCCCACAACGCGAGTAAGAAATCGTCGCCGAGCGGCTTTAACCATTGGCGTAATCGCTCATCCTGCCAAAACAATAAACCCGAAATCGTCTCGTGTCGGAGTAATTGAAAGGCGTCTGATTTACCACTCACCATTGCCTGAAAATGTGAATTCGCTTTGCCGATGTCTTGTATCCACCCATTTGCGGTGAGCGTTCGACTGAAGCAAGCAAATAATGGTTCTTCTAAATGCTGGCCTAAATCAGCCACCAACAGTGCTTGCCTTCCTTCACGCTTACTAAAGGCTCTACACGCTTCCGCCACATCACGACTGTGTTGCATCAATAACGCATAGTCAGGCGGAAAATCAGGGTAATCATTTCGATTATAAGATTTTGCCAGTAAAGGCTTATCGTTCATCATCTTCGCCCCCTTTCCCAAAAGGCAGGCGCGTAATCGGATTGAAATATCCACATCCCATCTTGCGCCGTCCGCCCAAGCCTTCCGCTTGCAACTGCAACGAAGCGTCATCGCTCAATTCGTGAATCGCCAAACCAAAGCCTACGATCTTGTGTGCGCCGACTTGCAGTACGCGACGCGGCCCAACAACGACTTCGCCGCGAATAGCGCGTTCGTTCAGCTTGCGGCAAACAGCATCGGTAAACGGTTCCGGTTCAGTGAAGCCTTTGATTGTGACGATGCGGGCATACAAGGCAGCGCAGGGTTGCAACAGGCTGATTTTGGGTGCGCCTAAGCGAATGGCTTGACCGTTTAGGTGCAATTGCTTGCCTGCCAGCTTGAGCAGCAAAGCAACATGTTCCTGCGGCAAGCGCATCCGTAATTTGCCGTGCGGATCGAGTTGTGTTGTGCCATCGCCGCGTGCAAGGCCGGGAATCGTTTCTAATGCAAACCAGTCGGCATTGTGAATCTCTGGCACGAGGCGCGAAATCGCTCCGTACAACGCATAGCCTTGATCGGTGGGCAGGATTTTTCCAGTGAGCGGGAATTTCAATTCAATGTAAATCATAGTTCACCTCATTCGTACAATTTACCTGTATTCGTCAATCGTTCCTTCATCATTGCGCGCAATCGCTGCGGTGCTTTTGCTTCGGCGTGTTCGCCGTATTGCAGCAACCAGCGCGCGACTTGTTCCAAGGCGTTTTCCGTTGTCTCGAACGTGATGCGTAAGCCGCCGCCTTGCAGCGGGGTTTGTGTTTGTGTTGGATGAAATGTGCGCTCGCGGGCGTAGCGGGCTTGGTAGGCGTCGAATTCAATTGTTACCGTCACATCCTGGCCGCCGCGAAACATGCCGAAGCCGCGCTCTAAATATTCTTTGGGGTTCCAATCGTCGGGCAGCGCAAATTTGCGGCGCGTGTGGCTGAAGGCGGATATGCGTCCGGCGTGAAAATCTTTGATCTGTCCGCTCTTGTGATCGCGGCAGACGGCATACCATTCGCCCAAATGGTTGTGCAGCAGCAACACGTCTACGTCGCGTTCGTTGTGTTCGTCGCGCGAGGCGGTGTAATAGCGAATGTGCAGCGTTTCGCGGTTGGTGGCGGCGGTAGCAAGCGCGCGCAAGGTTTCTGGCGCAGCGTCCAAAATCGGTTCCGGCGCAAAGGTGATGGATTGTTCCAGGGCGCTCGTGTCAATCACGATTTCGTCGGGTAATAGCGTGGCCAGTTTGCGCAGTGCTTGCCGTGTCATTTGTACCTCGGACGTTGCGCTCAAGCGGCGCAGGATGCGTTCGGCGGTGAAAAAGTAAATCAATTCGCCTTCAGTCAATTTCAAATCCGGCAACTTCCATTTCGGATCAGTGAAATAAAAGCCGTTACGTGCGCGGTCGAATTCCAGCGGCGCTTGCCACGTGCTGCGCAGTTGTTCCAGATCGCGCTGTACTGTGCGCTGATTGCGTTCGATCACACGCGCCAGTTCGGGTTTGTTGGGAAAGCGCCCACGTTGAATTGCGGTAACGATAGTTTGCAAGCGAGCATAAGCATGCAAATGAACGCGGCGCGAGGCGAAGTTGGATTGCTTTGCAGAAGCCATACGCTGAGCCTAGCAGGTAGAGGAGACACGGAGCGTCTCAGCCAGAATTTTTATAAAAGAGTTTTCGACTGCCGAAGAAATGCTGCTGATTGTCTAAGGCAAAGGAAGAATTGGTGACCGGGTGGGATTTGTCAAGCGAGAGGAAAAATCGAACGAGTCTATGGAGTTTATAGAGTCTGTCGAGTTAGAACTCTACAAACCCTAAAAACTCCACCAATTGCCTATAAAAACTTCTTGATGTGATTGATATTCTGCTCCGTCGCGCGGTCATAATCCGCTGCGCTCAGCAAACCGGAGCCGTGTTCCTGAATGAACTTCAACTCGTCTGCTGTGTATTGCTGATCGTCTTCTTTCTTGGCCTTCGCACGTGCAATCGGCGTGTAATCCATCGGAATGACAAACTCGGCAGTCAAGCGTCCCTGATAGTTGATGGATTGCAACGTGCGCACGATTTCGCCCCAATCGTAGCGGCCTAAGCCGGCGGGCAGGCGGTTGTTGTCGGCGACGTGAAAGTCGAGCAGCTTATCCCCGACATTGCGAATCGCGGCCATTGGATCAACTTCTTCGATGTTGATGTGAAAAGCGTCCAGCACGACGGAAAGACCATTGCCAACTTCTTCGGCCAAGAGTAACGCCTGATCGTGACGATTGATGAAATACGTCTCAAAACGGTTGAGCGGTTCAATGCCGCAACGAATGCCGAGTTCGCCCGCGACAGAGGTGATTTCTTTGAGTCCTGCAACCGCCCAGTTCCATTCTTCATCAGCGGAAGCGAGCGGCTGCACTTTGCCGACGGTGGAAGGCACAATGCAAAACATTTGGCCATCGAGTTCGTGGATCATCTTCAGACAATCGAGACAATATTGAATCGTGCTGCGGCGCACGTCTGCATCAGGATGCAAAAGATCACGCCCGGCAAACATCATCGTCACACCGCCCCAGCATTCCAAGCCGTATTTGTCGAGCAAGCCGCGCACTTCTGCTGTGTTGTAGCGTTGCGGGTCGCCCATAATTTCAATGCCGTCGTAGCCAAAGCGGTGCAAGCGTTCGAGCGTCGTTGCAATCGGTTCGGGACGCATCCAGTTGTGCATGGAAAATTTCATTGGGACTCCTTGAAAAATAATGGATTGCTTCGATTGGATGAAGTCAAAAGCGTAAATGCGACACTCGAATAGTGCAATGGGCGACGGTACTTTTCAGTACGATTGGTCGAAATCAGGGCGTGCCTGCGGTACAATTCATCCAGTTAATTTATCGAACTTAGGAGCAGTAGATATGTCTGGTTTGTTAATGCCCACAAAAACGGATCGCGGCTGGGCGGTACAGATGTTACCTGAAATGGCGGCTGATGCGGGTGTTGCGGATGGCTCGATTGTTGTCCTTCATTTTCAGGCAGGTGGTGTGACAGCCGAAATCCTGCCTCCCGCAACCGAAGAGATGAAGCAGGAAGTCCGCGAAATTGCCGATAAATTCAAAGACTTATTTGCGGAACTGAAGCGCCGTGGCGACTGAATCTTTTGTTTATCTGGATTATGTTGAAGCCGTTGTGCTGCATTTTGAATTGATGCACTACGTTGGTGAAATTCGTTATGGCGTGTTTGATCGGTCGCTAATTGAATCTGCCTTAGCACGTCCACAACAGGCGGCGGCTTACGAAAATGCAGATTTGTTTGCGCAAGCCGCGACATTATGTTTTGGCTTAATTAAAAATCATCCCTGGATCGGAGGAAATAAACGAACTGCGACATATTTGGTGGAAAAGTTTCTCCGGCTGAATGGGTATGAGTTCGATGCACCGTTAACGGAGATGCTGGAACTTGTGCTGGCGATTGAATCCGATAAATGGGAGCTTGAGCAAATTGCGGAATGGATGCGCCAGCACACAAAGCCATTTTTTAGAGAGAAGACTTCCTAACGCCTCTTCAATTCAGCAAAGGCGTCTTCCCTCCGCTTTTCATCAACCCGCTCAGCAGGAACAAAAAACCGGGCAATGTGAACAACACAAAGTACCACCCCATCGCCATGTTGCCCCGCACCAGCCCGCCGTAAATCAGATAGAATGCCGCCAAACTGGCAACCGAGATGATGCCGCCGAGCTTTTCATTCCACCATCCGACGAGCATCCCAATGGCCACGCCAAACGGGAAGAACGCCAGCCCGATCCATTCGTGCGGCGCGACGCGCGAGGGCTTGATGCCGTCTTCACCCGTCGCAAAAGCGAGCAATAATAACAAACTGGCGACACTCAGAATGCGTGCTGTCCATCGAAGAATTTGTGTACTTGTCAGATTCATAATTTTCTCCTCAATAATGCAACCTTATTCCTCGTTTGCGAATGTACGCCGCGTTGCCTGGCAAACGAAAAAGGCTTGTGACAGTTTCTGCTTTGTCACAAGCCTTGCGTGTTATGAGGTGATACGCCTGAACTATTCGCCCGCCAGAATTTTGTCTACGCGGCGGCTGACTTCCTGCAAATAGGCTTTGTCGCCGCTACTCAATTCCACCGTCAAATAACCGCTGTAACCGATTTCGCCGATGGCTTTGCGGACTTCAGGCCAATCAATGCTGCCTTCGCGCAGCGCGACGAAGTTCCGCGTTTTGGTGTCGAAATCTTTCAAGTGAAATTTCACGATGCGTTTGCCAA
Organism: Blastocatellia bacterium; assembly: GCA_016789725.1. Taxonomy (GTDB): domain Bacteria; phylum Acidobacteriota; class Blastocatellia; order RBC074; family RBC074; genus JAFDVL01. The sequence continues at coordinate 10,628 of JAEUQN010000154.1, forward strand.
GCGCACGAATCCACTCCTGCGGATAGCCGTACATCACGATGTTGCCGACATCGAAATAGGCCTTGACCCAGGGGCTTTTGAATTCGTCTACATATTTCGCCAGGTCATAAGGTGTGAGCAAAAACTTGTTCCAGACTTCTTCAATCGCAATCACGACTTTGAGTTCTTTCGCCAGCGGGATCAGCTTTTTGATTTGGGGCACAGAACGTTGCCAGGCTTGCGGAATCGTGGTCGTCGGGTCTACCACCGCAGGCACCAGCAATACGGTGTCCGCGCCCCACAATTTCGCATTGCGCAAGCTAGTTTCCATACCTTTCATACTGGCCGCGACTTTGGCTGGATCGCTGCTCGAAAGCGGATTCGCCCAATGCGCCATATTCATCACGGAGTGAATGCGCAGCTTGGCTTTGTCCGCCGCTTCTTTGATCTCTTCCGCTTCTTTTTGATCCGTGATGGTTTGGGCTTCCATCGCTTCAAAGCCGCAATCAATCGCCAGCTTAAAACGATCCAGATAGCTCATATTTTTCGGCAGCATGCTGATGAGTACAGCTTTTTTGAGTTGATTACTGGATTGAGAAAAATTGGTTTGCGGCAGCATCGAAGCTGCGGCAGTTAAGGCCGCCGAGGTGATGAATTCGCGTCGTTGCATGTTCGATCCTTTCTATTGTTCAGGGACAACCAATCGTTGTTTGGAGCGCGCCGGAAACTTCACGCGCCGATAAATTTGGGCCACGCTCAAGGCCAGGCCAACAGATTCCAGTCGCAATTCCTCGCTCACATCCGTCAGCAATTCCCATTGCCAACGGTCGCCACGCATCCGGCGATACACATCAATGCGAACAGCATCCTGTGACACGATGACATATTCCTTGAGGCTTTTGATTTGCTTGTAGGCGGAGAGTTTTTCTGTGCGATCAATATGTTCTGTGCTGGGTGAAGTGACTTCGACAATCAGGCGCGGTTGCTTGCGATAAAACCGGCTAATATTAGCATCATCACAGGCCACCATTACATCCGGGTAGTAAAAGACGTTCTCGCTAGCTTGAACTTTCATGTCTGCGATGAAAGTTTCGCAATTCCCCTCTTCCAAATAATCGTCCAATGCCTTGAATAGATTTCCTGAAAGACGATTATGATAATCACTCGCGCCTGCCATCGCGTAGACTTCGCCGTCAATATATTCGTATTTGATCGGGCTGATTTTTTCGCCTTCTAAGTAATCTTCCACAGAGATATATTCGATCTTTTTTTCTGCTAAGCCCATGCGTCAATTATTCCTTTCTGCCGAAGATACAGCAACCTCTTTGACAACATCGCCGACGACGTGACCGCCACGCAGCGAAATCTTGCGATCCGCTTTGTCCGCCAAAACCGCATCGTGTGTGACCAGCACCAGCGTGGTCTTGCGTTCGTGATTCAGCTTCAACAGCAGATCGAAAATGTGTGAGCCGTTGTTCGTGTCTAGGTTTCCGGTTGGTTCGTCCGCCAGCAGAATCGGCGGTTCGTTCGCAAAGGCGCGGGCGATGGCGACACGCTGTTGTTCGCCGCCCGAAAGCTGCGATGGATAATGGTGTCCGCGTTCGTGCAGACCGACTTCGTCCAGCAAACTTTGCGCGCGTTTCGTCGCGTTGCCGATGCCCATAATTTCCATTGGCACCAGAATGTTTTCGTACGCGGTGAGCGAGGGAATCAGATGAAACGATTGAAAGATAAAGCCCAGTTTCGCACCGCGAAATTCGGCCAGATCGTCTTCGCCCATTTTGGTGATGTTCTGTCCATCCAACAGAATGTCGCCGGTCGTCGGATTGTCCAACCCCGCGATCAAGCCCAGCATCGTAGATTTGCCGCTGCCGGACGGACCAATAATCGAAACAAATTGTCCGCGTGGAATCGTAAGGGAAACTGCGTGTAGAATGGTCAGGTCTTCGGAACCGCTGGTGACGACTTTGGAAACGTTTGATAATTCGATCATTGCTGCTTTGAAATTTGAAATGTTCAATTTGAAATTGGAAAGAGAACTATGCCTGTAACGAAATACAAATTCAACTTCCTTGTTTTTGCGTGCCTGTTGACTTTTATGGCTGCGTGTAGCGCGCCTGCCGCCAAGACAGAATCTATCGCGTCCAAAGAAGCCGTTGCGCCCACGCCTGCCCCCCTTTCTGCCCCTGACAACACGCCCGTCATTCTGGCGTTTGGCGATAGTTTGACCGAAGGTTATGGTTTGGAAAAGTCGCAATCCTATCCGTCTTTGCTGCAAGAACGATTGAAGGAAAAAGGTTACAACTATCGCGTTGTGAATGCGGGGATTTCGGGCGATACCTCAGCCGGCGGCGCGAATCGGATCACTGCCGCGCTCACGGACAACAATGTGAAAGTGATGATCCTGGAACTTGGGGCAAACGATATGTTACGCGGGCAGGACTTACGCGTAACCAAAAAGAACTTGAGCTCAATTATTGAAAAGGCACAGGCGAAAAACATCGAAATTATTCTTGCTGGCATGGAAGCGCCGACGAATTGGGGCGAAGACTATCAGCGTGACTTCCACAACCTCTTTGTGGATTTAGCGAAACAATATAAATTGAAACTGATCCCGTTTTTCTTGACCAACGTTGCCGGTAAATCTGAGTTGAATCAAAACGACGGCATTCACCCGAATACAGAAGGTACGAAGCTGGTGCTGGATAACGTCTGGCAAGTACTGGAACCAACGCTCAAAAAATAAAGCCTCCATGAAAAAAGCCCTGCTCATCATCGCCCTGATTGCTCTGCTTGTGCTTGTCGCCGTCTTGGCTTTCGTTCCTGCGCAAGTCGAACGTGGAATGAATCGCGTGCTCAACGCTGCGCCATACGCTGCTTCTGATCGTGCCAAAGCGTTACACCAACAGTTATTCGTCGCCGACTTGCACGCCGATTCGTTGCTGTGGAATCGTAACCTGCTCGAACGCAGCACACGCGGTCACGTAGACGTACCGCGTCTGATTGAAGGCAACGTCGCGCTGCAATCCTTCACCATTGTCAGCAAAACGCCGCGCAGCATGAACATCGAAGCGAATCACGATTTGACCGACAACGTCACGTTGCTTTCCGTCGTTGAATTGTGGCCGCCGCGCACGTGGACGAGTTTGAAGGAACGCGCGTTGTGGCAAGCACAAAAGCTGCACGAATACGCCGCAAACTCGAACGGCAAATTTACGCTCATCCAATCTAGGAGCGATCTGGAAAGTTACGTGGCACGTCGCCAAAAAGAGCAATCCATTACCGCCGGATTCCTCGGCATCGAAGGCGCACAGGTGTTAGAAGGCAAGGCCGAGAATGTTGACGCGATGTTTGATGCAGGTTTTCGGATGATGGCTCCGACACATTTCTTCGACAACGAAATCGGCGGCTCGGCGCACGGCGTCAACAAAGGCGGCTTGACTGCTGTCGGCAAAGAAGTCATCCGGCGCATGGAAGCGAAGAAGATGTTGGTGGACATCGCGCACGCTTCGTCGGCGACGATTGATGATGTGTTGGCAATGGCGACGCGCCCTGTGATGGTTTCGCACACGGGTGTGAAAGGAACGTGCAACAACAATCGCAACTTGAGCGACGACCAATTGCGCCGCATTGCCAAAACCGGCGGCGTCATCGGCATCGGGCATTGGGACACCGCCGTCTGTGGCACCGATGCCAAAGCCATTGCCAAAGCAATGCGATACGCGGTCAACATCGTCGGCGCAGATCATATCGGCTTGGGTTCTGATTTCGATGGCGCAGTCACAGTGCCGTTTGATACAACAGGCTTAGTACAAATTACGGACGCGCTGCTGGGCGAAGGCTTCAATGAAGACGAGATCAAAAAAATTATGGGCGGTAACGTATTGCGCGTGTTGCGCGAGCATCTGCCGTAGCAATCAGCACCAATGAATCAAACAACTTTACCTGCAATTTTTATTTCGCATGGCGCACCGACGATTGCGCTGGAAGACACGCCCGCATCAACATTTTTGCGTGAACTCGGAACCACTTTGCCGCGCCCAAAGGCGATTCTGACCATCTCCGCGCATTGGACGACGAACCGCCCGAAAGTTAGCCTGGCCGCGCAGCCGGAAACCATTCACGATTTCGGTGGCTTTCCGCAGGCATTGTACGAAATGGCCTATCCTGCGCCCGGTGCGCCGGAATTGGCGAATCGCGTTGCCGCCTTGTTGCAACGCGCGAACATTGCTTGCGACAGTTCGCTGGATCGTGGCTACGATCACGGCGTTTGGATTCCGCTGCGCTTGATGTATCCGGCAGCAGACATTCCCGTCGCACAGCTTTCCGTGCAACCGAATGCTTCCGCCGAAGCGCATTATCGCGTCGGGCAAGTGTTGCAGGAACTACGCGCTGACGGCGTGTTGATCGTTGCTTCGGGAACTGCCGTGCATAATCTGTACACCATCGGTCAATACGCCGAACCGCCCGCGTGGGCTGTACAATTTGAGCAATGGTTGTATGACGAAACGCTGAGCGGCGCGGCGCACGATTTGTTGCGCTATGAGGACTTGTCTGTGGCTCGTATGGCGCATCCAACGCCCGAACATTGGCTACCCTTTTATGTCGCACTCGGTGCGGCGAGCAATCACGATGGGCAATTTCGCGGCACGTGCCTGCATCGCAGTTGGGCGTTTGGTAGCTTGAGTATGGCGGCGTATGGGTTTGAGAATGTGTGAGAACTAATGGTTTCTCTTTGCCGCGTTAGCGGCATTTGAATTTAGCCGTGGGGGGGGAACCCACGGGCGCGGAAAAATTATCAAGCTCGTCGCGTCAGCGACGATTGAATTCACGTATCACTCAGGCGCCGCTGACGCGACGCGGAATTTATGGGCATCCTTACCGTGGGTTGAAACCCCACGGCTAAATTCAGCCGCCGCTCTGCGGCGAATTCGCTACTTCTGCTCCTTCAAAAACGCCAGCAAATCCGTCATTTCTTTCTGCGTCAGCAACGACGCAAATCCCTCCGGCATCAGTGATACGGTCGAATTTGTCGAACCCGCAACTTGATCGCGCGCGAGGCGCAGTTTCTGATTGATCCCCAGCCACAACACGACCGCTTCCCGATCCGATTCCAACTGGCTGCGGATGCCGTTGTAGGTTTGGCCGGACTTCGTCGTGAGGCGCGCGGTTTGATAATCGGGCACGAGCGTCGCACTCGGAAACACGATGGCTTCGAGAATGTCGTGTCCCGAACGAATCGCGCCGACCGAAGTCAAATCTGGCCCCAATCGCCCGCCGTCCGCGCCAATCGCATGACAGTTGTAACAAGTTGCTTTGCCAAAAAATAAAGCGCGTCCCGCTTTGACATCGCCGCCCGCCGTGAGCAACGGTTCCAGTTCGCGCAGCTTATTTGTGCGGGCTTCGGCTTCTTTCTCAAAACGTGCGAGCAATTGTTTGGACGCAGTTTTCGTGGCATCGGAGAAATTTTGGAAAAGCTGTTCGATGCGCTTGCTGCCGATGGAATCAAGCTTGACTTCGGGCTTGCTGAGCGCGGCGATCAACGCTTGTCCAACGTCATCGTCTTTCGTTGCGCGAAACGCATCCAGCAATGGCAGGAGCGTGAGCGAATCAGCTTGCGACAATTTTTCATTTGCCAGCCGCAGTAGTTGCGAGTGATTCAACTCCGCTTCGCCAAGGCTTTGCGCAGCGGCAATCGGCAGCGCGGAGTTTGGATTCGCCGTCAGGTTGCTCAGCAACAAATCAAACGTCGCATCGGCAAGCTGCGGCGAATGTGCGACGAGTGCAGCAATCGCGGCGACGCGTAGTTCTGCTGGTTCGGATTGGTTGTTGGCGATATTGGTCAACTCGTTGCTCAAGCCATCCACGCGGCGCGCACGCACGACTTCGATGCTTCGCGTTCGCAGTTTGGCGTCGCCTTTGCTCACGAGCGTTGCCAATGTACTGATCCATTCGGCTGGCAATTCTTTCAGCGAGCAGCGTTCGACAGCGTCAAGCAAAAAGAGTTGCCGATCAACGTTTGGATTGCGCAATGCGGCGGTCATCAACACTTGCACTTGCGCATCTTCCGCAAACGTCAACAACGCTTCGCGCACGGTGTCGGCTTCGCTTGCATCGAACTTCGGCGCATTCAAACGCACACGCAAATAATTCAACACTGCGCCCGCCCAATCTTTGTGACGTGAAATCACGAACAGCGCGGCGCGTCGTAAATCAGCATTGTCATGATTGAGCAGCGGCGCAACTTGTGCTTGTTGCAACGGGCTGTTGTCCATTTCATTGAGCGCAATCAAGGCAGCTTTGCGCACGCGCGGTGAGTTGGCATTGAGCGATGCCTGCATTGCGGCGGCGTCTTTCAATTGAATCAGCGCATAAATAATCGCGTGCTCGACAAAACGGTCTTCGGCATCGGCGGCAGCCGCGAGCAACGCAGTCACCGCGCGCGTTTCGCCGATTTGTCCAAGCGACGTTGCTGCCTGACTGCGCACGGGCAATTCATCCTGCTTCGCCATCTGCATCAATCGTTCGACGGCCTCGCGGTCTTTGTTCATGCCTGCGACACGCGCGGCGGCAGTACGAACTTGTGCATCGGTATCGTTCAACTTGGCGCGCACGAATTGCAATGCGGCAGGCGTGGCGATGCGTCCCAAACCAAACACGGCAGCGCAACGAACTTCCGCGTCTTTGGCTTGTTTGCTCGCATCCGCCAAAGCATTTACAGCGGCCTCGCCTTTGCTTACCAACAATTCCAAACTGCGTGCT
>JAEUQN010000155.1 GCA_016789725.1 Blastocatellia bacterium
CTACATTTCGGATGGGAATAGTGATGATCTGTCTACTGTTTCGTCTGGATTGACCTTGCCAAGTAACGCGACGCGCAACGATTTCAACCGTATCGTAGCGAAATACAAGCTGCTCGAAAAATTCCCGCCGCATGTCGCCGCGCTGATTGCCTCCTTGCCCGAGATGCCGCCAGCCGTGTCACACGAATCCCGCGCGCATCATTTGTTGCTGGATAACCGCGTCGCACTGCGCATCGCACACAAAATCGCGGAGCAGGAGTACAACTGCGTCGTCGAAATCGCCGAAGATTTGGTGGAAGGCGAGGTGGAAGAAATGGCGCGGGAACATTTGGCGCGGCTGCAAGCCCTGCGTAAAAACCATCCGGGCAAAACTGTCTGCCTGCTGTCCGGCGGCGAAGTGATTTGCCCCGTGCGCGGCAACGGGCAAGGCGGACGCAATCAGGAGTTCGTGTTACGTGCCGCGATGAACAATCCGTTGAATCCAATCGCCATCCTCAGTGCTGGCACAGATGGCATTGACGGTCACAGCCCCGCCGCAGGCGCAATCGCGGATGAAACTACATTGCCACGCGCCGCTTCATTGAATCTTATTCCGCAAAACTATTTGCAACGCAGCGATTCCTACAACTTCTTCCACGCGCTCGGCGATGCCATCATCATTGGGCCGACCGGAAATAACGTGCGTGATTTGCGCATTCTGCTCGCATAAAAATTCTTTGCTGTCTGTCATGTTTCCCTGTCACTTGGCGCAATAATCTGACGCGCCACCTTATCACTTTCACGAGTTTTCAAGCACTTAGCCAACGGCACGTCGTTTGCTGTTTGTCTGACAAACTTCACTTTCTTCTTCGGAGGTTTTTATGTCCGACAAGGCCAAACGATGTTGGTTCTCGCTCATACTCTGTCTGTTCGCGCTCGCAGGTTTCGCGCTGAAGCCGCGCACGACGAACGGGCAGCAACCAGATTCGCAATTGCCCGCGCGGGTGCAGGCGCTGCTGAAACAACGCTGTTTTCAATGTCACGGGCAGGATGGCAAAGCGGCGAAGAACGTGTTTGTGTTGGATCGCGCACGGCTCATCGCAGCGCAAATGCTCACGCCCAATGATGCGAATTCGCCGTTGCTCAAAGCTGTCGAAAGCGGCGCAATGCCTTTGAATGGAGCGGAACTGAATGCGGATGAAAAAGCTTTGCTGCGCCGTTGGATTTTGAATGGTGCGCCGGATTGGGACAACAAAGTTGCGACAACCACCGCGCGCGCTTTCGTTTCAGAAACAACATTGCTCACACACCTGCGCGATGATCTGGAACGTGCGCCGTTTCGCTCGCGTCAATTTCTGCGCTACCTGAGCCTCGCGCATCTCTACAACGCAGGCGTACCGGACGATGAACTGGAACCGTATCGCGTCGGCCTTGCAAAGCTGCTCAACAGCCTTTCGTGGCAGCGCGAAATCGCTTTGCCGGTGGCGCTTGATCCGGCGCGGACGTTACTGCGCATTGACCTGCGCGACTACCAATGGACAGCAACGCAGTGGCAGAAAGTAGTTGCGAAGTATCCTTACAGTTTGCTCATACCGGGAGCCGAACACATCGCGCGATTGTCTGGTGAAGCGGTTCCGTACCTGCGCGCTGATTGGTTTGTTGCGCAGGCTTCTGTGCCGCCGCTCTATCACGATTTGTTGGGCTTGCCATTATCGCTTGCGGCATTGGAGCAACGACTCAGCATAGATTCTGCGCGGCACCTCAACGAAGAAAAGCATGTGTTTCGTGCTGGCGTGCGCGCGAGCGGAGTATCGCAAAATAATCGCGTGCTGGAACGTCACGCATCGGCGTTCGGCGCGTATTGGCGTAGCTATGATTTCAAGAGCAATGCGGGCGATCAGAACATCTTTGCGAATCCGTTGTCGCTGACTCCAGCGGGCGGTGAAATCATTTTTAATTTGCCGAACGGATTGCAGGCGTATTTTTTGGCGGATGGCGTCGGACGTCGTATTGACGTGGCTCCGGTGGACATCGTGGCGGATCGCAATCAACCTGATGATCCCGTCATTCGCAACGGACGTTCGTGTATGAGTTGTCATTTTGCTGGGCCAAAATCGTTTCAGGATGATATGCGCCCTGTGTTGCTGAAGGCGAACGCCGCCCGCTTTGATCTTGATCGGGCGTTGACCTTGTACGTCGCGCAGGACGAAATCAATCGCGCGTTGACGGAAGATGAAACACGCTTTCGCCAAAGCGAGTTTCGCATTTGCAACAAGCCCGCAAAAAACGCTTTGACTGAACCGATCAACGCGCTGGCTCGTCGCTTTGAAGCTGAATTGACGCCGACACAAGCCGCCGCAGAAGTTGGATTGGAAGCGCGCGAATTTCAGGAGCGATTGCGTTGGAACACAAGATTGAATGCGTTGGGATTAGGACAGTTGCTCACCGCAAACAGCGGCATTAAGCGTGATGTGTGGGAACGACATTTCAGCGAGGTCGTGCGCGAATTAGGCGCGGGGGCAACATTGACCGCTGCGACATTCACAGGTCAGCACACGTGGGCAAATCGAACGATACAGCCGCAAACATTGGTCGCAACGGCTCCTGTCAGCAATGAGCAAACAGATTTCTTACGCAGCGCGAAAACGATCTTCGTCAAATCTGGCACAGTTTATTTGCGCCCCGAATTGCTCGAAGCCGCGTTATTGCAGCGCGCCGAATGGCATCCGCTCACTTTGAGCATGGTGAAAGAAATCGAAGCCGCCGATTTGGTGATTGAATTGAACCGCCCGTTGTTCACTTTTGATTTCACTTACTCGGTCACGCATCGCGCGTCCAGCAAGGTGCTCAAGAGCGGCAAAATCGTAGCGTTCGATGGCAATCAAGCTGCGCCCAAAATCGCAGCAGAACTCACGCATCATATTCGCACCTCACGAGCAAATTCGACGCAGTGAACAACTATGAGTTCGGGAAACCTTCAGCCTTTTTGATCTCTTCCATCTGTCCTAAATGCCGCTTCTCATGCTTGCCGACGAACAGCACCCATTGATAAAAGTTGATGTCGCCCAGCGCGGGATGCGGCCAGGTGACGCCGCTCAAATCGTATTCGCCTGCGGGCGCGACGGCATCCAAAATCGCTTGGCGCGACTGTTTGAGCGCAGCCAGCACCTCAGCTTTCGTCAGGCCAGCTTGTGGCAAAACGCGTTCAGGAGCTTGGAATTTTTGCGTGGCGACATCAAGCTGCGCGTGGTCCAGGCTGTTCAGCATTGAGCCTTCGGTTTCCGGCTTCAACCCTGCTTCCTCGATTTTTTGCAGCAGGATTGTGTACAGCTTGGGCAAGCCCCGCTCGACCTTGTTTAGGTGGCTCAGATTCTCGGTGATGGACCAGCTTTCTGGCGTTGCTTTGAAGTCTAGTTGCGCTTGCGACAACTCGGCGACGGCGTCGTAAATGGATTGGCGCACGGCTTCAATTTCGGTGACGATCTCTTGTACTTTGTGATTCATAACATTTAGCTCAATTGTTTTCGGAAGCGTCCCACACTCAGCGAGACGAGGATTGCGGCAAAGGCTAACAGAGCCAGGAAGTGTATGTACAGGGCTTCGGGCGGCGTGTCTTTCAGCATCAGGCTGCGCACGATGATGCTGAAGTAGCGCACGGGATTCAGATAGGTCACGGGTTGAATCCATTCCGGCATTGCTTCAATCGGTGTCATCGCGCCGGACAACATCGCAATCGGCGGATTGAAAAAGATGCTCAGCAACTGCGCCTGCGTCGCGTTTTTTGTGAACGTCGCAATGAACGTGCCGAGGCCGATGCCACACAACACGCACAACGCCGATGCCAAAAAGATCAGCGCCAAGCTGCCGCGAATCGGGATGTGAAACACAAGCACCATCACCAGCATCACCAAACACACTGTCAGCATCAACAGCAAAAACAGCGGCGCGATTTTGGCAATGATGATTTCTGAGGTGCTGGCAGGCGTCATCAACAATTGTTCGACCGTTCCCAGTTCCTTTTCTTTGGTCAAGGCAGAAGCCGACACAATCGAACTATTCAGCATCAACAACACGCCAAACACGCCCGACACGATGTACCACGAACTGACGAGGCCTGCGTTGTATAGCAGCGCCACACGCGGCGTGACGAGCAGTGGCGATTCGGAGTGAGAGACGCGCAAGCTGGCCGCTTTGCGCAGATTGTATTCAGCGATGATGCGCGACGCATAACCCTGCGCAATCGTGCCAGTGTTCGTGTTCAGCCCATTGAAAAGCATCTGAATTTCGGTCGTCTCGCGGCGCACCAATTGTTCTGTAAATTTGACGGGAATCACGATCCCGGCATCCAACTGACCTTCAGTCAAAGCCTTTGACAACTCATCGGGCGAAGCGTAGTAGCCCTGCAAATCGAACGCATCGTTTTCGCTGAGCGCGGATACGACCTCGCGGCTTTCAATTGTGCGGCTTTCATCAACGACTCCCAACTTCATATGCGACATCGTCGGATTCAGCGCAAAGCCGAAGATTATCATTTGCACTGTCGGCGGAATGATGAACGAAATAATGAGCTGTTTGCTGCGTTTGATCTGGTTGAGTTCTTTGATAATGAGCGACCAGATGCGCGCGTTGAGTAATTTGTCGAGCATAGACTTGAAGAAAGTAGGCGGTAGACGGTAGTCAGTAGACAATAGCCAGTAAACCGTAGAGGGTAGTCAGTGGTAATAGGTGAGATTCCGCCTGCGAATAGCCTCAAAAAATAATCTCTGCTTCAAAATCACAAACTATCGTCTACTGACTACCGTCTACCGCCTACTCTTTCAATTGCATCAATCGCATTTTCCGCCACGCCATCGCATAAAAGATGCTGGCAAGGCCGCCAATAGCCAGCACATCCCACCACACCGCAGGCCAGCCGCCGCCGCGAATCAACGCATCTCGGACAATCACGACGAAGTAACGCGCCTGTGCAATGTGAGAAAATGGCTGCAATATTTTCGGAATCGTTTCGATGGGGAAGATAATGCCGGAGAGCAAAAATGCCATCATAAAGCCGCCAATGGCGATGGCCTGCACCGCTGCGGCTTGATTCGAAATCCCTGCGCCAACCATCACGCCGAAGCTAACGACGCACACTAAAAACAAAAAGCTGCCGAGCAAAAACGGCGTGGGATCAGCCACCACACGCATCCCAAAAAATGTGAATAACATCGCCAGTCCAAGCATCCATTCAATGATGCCGATGATGGTGTAGGCCGCGATTTTGCCAAGTAGATATTCGTGGGCCGAAATGCTGGACACATAGACTTGCAGGATCGTTTTTTGCTCCCACTCGCGCGACATCGCCAACGCGACCAGTAACGGCGGAAACATCGAAAGCCCCAACACAAAATTGCCCGGCGCAAAGAACTTTTTGGAGTCGCGCCCCGGATTGAACCACAACCGCGACACGGGCTTGATCGCAGGCCGCATCCGCAAACTCGGCGGCAATGATTGCTGCAAAAAGTTCTGCGTCAACGCCGCCAGACTTCCGCGCATAATATTGGCGGTGTTCGGCTCGGTAGCATCTACCAGAATTTGCACTTCGGTGTTTTGTCCGCGCAACACATCCCGCTCGAAATGTTCGGGGATAATGATTGCCGCGCGCGCTTCATTGATTTGCAATGCACGTTCGGGCTGCTCCGACGGCGCAAGCGGAACAATCTCAAACGTCAGCGAAGCCTGAAACGCCTCGATGTACTTGCGCGAAAGCGGCGTCGCGTCGAGGTCTTGCACGACTATCGGCAAGTTCGACACGGTTAATGAAATCGCGCTCCCCAAAAGCGTGAGCAAGATCGCAGGCAATAAAAACGCCAACGCCAACGCCAAACGATCCCGCGTGATTTGGCGGAGTTCTTTGCGTGTTTGCGCAATGATTCGTCGCATAGGTTTCATTACTCCCCAACATATTTTCCTGTTGCCCGTGCTTTCTCGACCACGACAATGAACACGTCTTCGAGCGAATAGGTTTCTTCCTCTGCCCGCAACACCTGAATGCTTGCGGCCTGCAAGCGAGCCGTAATCCGTGCAAGCTCCGCGCTCGCCTCTTCATCCACAATCACGTGGACGCGGTCACCAAATTGAGCGACGCGCCAGCTCTCCATTTCGGATTTCAATAAACTCGTCGCGCGTTGTGGTTCGCTTGGGTACACCTCTAATAAATGCCCGCCCTGTTCGGCTTTGATGCCGGTGGGCGTTCCTTCCGCCACCAATTCGCCGGCAACCATTAAGCCCAAACGATTGCATTGCTCGGCTTCTTCCAGGTAGTGCGTGGTGATGAGAATCGCAACGCCGCGATCTGCCAGTTGGTTAATCATCTGCCAGAACTGCCGACGCGCGATGGGGTCAACGCCCGATGTTGGTTCATCCAAAAACAACACGCTCGGCTCGTGCATAATCGCCGCGCCAAACGCGACGCGTTGCTTCCATCCGCCGGGCAAGCTGCCAACCATTTGCTCGGCTTTGCCGTCAAGTTCAGCGAATCCCAGCACCCATTGTTTTTTCGCTTCGCGGTCAGCACGTGGAATGCCATACACCCCCGCAAAAAAATCCAGGTTCTCGCCAATTGTGAGGTCATCGTAGAGCGAAAATTTTTGCGACATATAGCCGATGCGTTGCCGCACGGAGCTTGACCGAAAACCGCCTTTTTCATCAGCCAACGTCATCTCGCCGCTCGTGGCTTCGAGCAGGCCGCAGAGCATTTTGATGGTCGTCGTTTTGCCTGCACCATTGGCACCGAGCAAGCCATAAATTTCGCCGTATTGAATATTGAGCGTGATGTTTTTGACCGCGTGAAATTCGCCGAAGCGTTTGTTGAGAGTCGTCGCCCCAATCGCTACGGCTCCGGCCTTACGCGAGCGAAATTCACGTCGCACAGGGAACGGCGCAATCGGTTGTTCAGGATGCAAATTGCGCAGCACCGACACGAAGGTATTTTCCAGTGTCGGCACACCGGAGCGAATTTCGATGATGGGGTTTTCGGCTTGGTGCAACGCCTCGCGCACGGCGCGTTCGCCAACAACGGAGTCTCTCACCATCACGTCCAGGCGGTCGCCAAAGCGTTGCGCATCGTGAATGTTTGTGGTCGCGCTCAGCACGTCTTCTGCGCCTCGTAAATCTGCCGCACGCACTTCCAGGCGTTGCAGACCTAGACCTTCTTTCAACTCCTTGGGCGTGCCGACTTGATGAATCTCTCCGTCAAACATCAACGCGACGCGATGGCAACGTTCGGCTTCGTCAAGGTACGGCGTCGCGACGATAATCGTCATGCCTTCGGCGGAAAGCTGTGCAAGCGCATCCCAGAATTCACGCCGTGACACCGGATCAACGCCCGTCGTCGGTTCATCCAGCAGCAGAATCTTTGGCTCGGCAATCAACGCGCAGGTTAACGCGAGTTTCTGTTTCATCCCACCGCTCAAACGCCCCGCCAGCCGCGCCGTAAAGCGATCCATATCAAACATCCGCAAGTACCGCATCCCACGTTCGCGGATTTGATCGCGCGGCACAAGTCGTAATTCGCCCAGGTAGTCAATGTTTTCCTGTACGCTGAGGTCCTGGTACAAACTGAAAGATTGCGTCAGGTAGCCGACAAATGGCCGGGCATCGCGCGCATTGACGCCAAACATTTCTGCGGTGCCGGAGGTCGCCTGCATCACGCCGCCGAGGATTTGAAACGTCGAAGTCTTCCCTGCTCCGTCTGGCCCGATCAACCCGAAGATTTCGCCGACATGGACGTCAAGATTGATGCCTTTCACGGCTGCCACTGCGCCGTAGGTTTTCTTGAGATCACTGATTTGTACGGCAAGATTATTTATCACGAAGAGAAAGAATACCTAGTTTTCTATATTTTGTTCGTTGCCGAAAAATCTGCGCCAAAGCAAACGAACAAGCCAAGTCAAATAAACAAGTCCAGCAAAATGGAAGAAGAGGGTGATCCACCAAATAGGCTTGAGAAAAGGAAGCGGTAAAATCAGCGTAGAGAATACTCCGCTGGGTATTCCTAAAAACACAGCTTCTAAAATATGCCCAACCTTTTTCTTCTTAATGACAGCGTTCCAAACCCAAAGGGCTTGAACAGCAATCATCCACACGTATAGGCTCGCAAGAAGCCCGCCGATCATCCAACGCATTAGGTCAAACTTTGTCATACAGCTAATTCACCAGAATCTCCCCATCCGCAGGCATTCCAGGTTTTGCCAAACCAACCGCGCCTTTCAGCAACAATTTGACGCCAAATACTTGTTTGATGCGATCATCGCGGAAGTACGTGTTTTCAGGCGTGAACGACGCTTGCGGATCAATGCGGGAGATGATGGCTTCGATGGGCTTTTCACGTTTCAAATCTGAGTCCAAATAGACTTTGGCGGCCTGTCCAACCTTGATACGTCCGATTTGTCCTTCGGGAATGAAGCCGCGCAAATACACTTGCTGCAAATCAATCAGCGTAATGATCGGTGCGCCGGGCGAGACGACTTCGCCGGGTTCGACAAGCCGCGTTTGTACTGTGCCATCGAAGGGCGCAACGATCTGTAAATCGCGGCGTGTGGCCTGTGCTTCTTCCAGTTGGGCTTTGGCGCGGGCAAGGTCGGCAGTAGCAGCTTCGATATCGGAATTGGCTTGGGAGATTTGTTGGCGAAGAGTCGAGGTTTGCGCAGAGCGAATGACTGGATTTTTCAGCATTGCTTGCGCTGCACGTAAACCACCGCGAGCGGCTTCGACCTGTTTTTTCGCGGCTTTGACTAACTCGGCTTGCGCGGCAGCGGTCGTGCGGGCTTGCTGCATTTGGCGTTCGGGAACGTCGCCGGTTTCGCGCAGTGCGATGTATTTTTCCTCGTCCCACTTGGCGAATTTGTACGAGGCTTCAGCTTGCGCCAGCGCGGCTTCGGCGGCTGCGACCTGAGCTTCGGCCTGACTGACACGGCCTTCCGCATCCACTTTCGCTTGCTGTTCGCTCAGCTCAGAGCCTTTGACTTGTTCACTGAAAATGGCGATTTGTTGCTGGGCGCGTTGCACGCGGGCTTGTGCCTGTTCGACAGCAGATTGGGCTTGTCGTTCACGGGCACGGATTTGCTCGTCATCAAGCAGCGCAATCAAGTCGCCCGCTTTGATAGCGTCGCCTTCGCGGACTTTGATCTCGCGGATGCGCCCAGCGACTTTTGAGGCGAGCGTTGCGTCATCGCCTTCAATGCGCCCCGCAACCTCAATCCGATTTGGGTCCACTTCAACGCGATATTTTTTCCAGACGAAATACCCGATTCCGCCCAACACCAACAGAACAAACAAAATACGCAATGGTTTTGGCATAGACTCTCGCTGCTTCAAGTAGCACTTGTGGTAAGTAAGTGATTACTTACCACAAGCCTCCCGGCAACGCAAGCCAGCCGCGAGTTGACAGATTCTACATCTCAGGTAAATTGCCTAGCATCAATGAACGAGCAAAAGTCAAAACACGTTTGGGAACAGCGATGGCATCCATTGCGCCGGGAATGGGTCATTGTGGCGTCGCACCGCAACACGCGCCCCTGGAGCGGCAAGACCGAAGACATCAACGAGGCAACCGCATTACGTTACGACCCGACCTGCTATTTGTGTCCCGGCAATGAACGGGTCGGTGGCGCACGCAATCCTGATTACACCGGAGTGTTCGTTTTCACCAACGATCATCCGCCGACCGGGCCAAACGCGCCGGACGTGCATTCCGACGATGGTTTGTATCGCGTGACGCCTGCGCACGGGCTGTGCCGCGTGGTGAATTACAGTCCGCGTCACGATTTGACGTTGGCGGAATTGCCGATTGAACAAGTCGTGTCGCTGATCGAAGCGTGGCGCGACGAGTACGTGTCATTAGGCGCGCGACCAGAAATCAATCACGTCCTGATTTTTGAAAACAAGGGCAAAGAAGTCGGCGTCAGCAATCCGCATCCGCATTGCCAGATTTACGCGACGAACTTTGTCTTCTCGCTGATCGAACGCGAAGAAGCGGCGGCGAAGGAATATCACGAACGCACGGGGCGCAATTTGTTTCTCGACGTCATTGCCGCTGAACAACGTGACGGGCAGCGCATTCTGGTAGAAACGTCCAACGCCATTGCGTTCGTGCCGCAGTTTGCGCGCTACGCTTACGAAGTGTACGTGATGCCCAAACCGCTGCGGCATTCGCTCGCAGATTTGTCGGCAGATGAAATTCATGATCTGGCGGTGACACTGCAAACAGTGCTGATTAAGTACGACAACTTGTTTCAGATGCCGTTTCCATATTTATTGGCAATTCATCAAGCGCCGACGGATGGCGCGGATCACAGCCAATTTCAATTGCACATCGAATTACAACCACCGCTCAGACAGCCGGGGTTGCTGAAGTTTCTGGCGGGGCCGGAACTCGGCGGCGGCAATTTTTTGAGCGACACATCCCCCGAAGAAAAAGCAGCGGAGCTACAAGCTGCGAGCGAGGTGCATTATCGAAACAGTACTGCGAGCGGTAGCGAGCGTGTTCGGTAATCCTGTACGTTCGCCGTCGCTGAGGACACTCGCTACCGCTCGCGGTACTGTTTTCCCGCTTCTCTCCTCCACATTGTTTTTATGTTCGACCTCAATGAAATCAGAAAACGCCTCGTCACAGTGGGCGAATTAGTACGCGATCACGTGTTGGAAGAGTTACGCCGACAATCCACCGAAGCCTTGTCAGCGGTCGCATTTCACAGTGCGGCGGATACGATTTATGAAATTGATCGCTCGGTCGAAACCATTCTGTTGCCCGCGTTGCAGGAACATCTCGCGCCGCTGGTTTCGTTCGTGTTGATTTGCGAAGGCGTCAATGATGAACAGCCGCTGCCCTTCCCTGCCGGTTGTGCGATGGATGACTGCGAGTTGCGCATCATCATTGACCCGATTGATGGCACGCGCCCGATTATGTACAACAAACGCAGCGCGTGGGTGTTGATGGGCGTGGCTCCAAATCGCGGCGAAGCGACGACGCTCGCCGATATTGAACTGGCGGTGCAAGTTGAATTGCCAACAACGCGCGCTGCGCTCGCAGACACGCTCTGGGCAATTCGCGGGCAAGGAGCGTTTGGTGAAACAGTAGATTTGAAAACAAGCGAGCGCGTTCCCTTTCGCCTGCAACCGTCGCGCGCGCACAGTATTCGCGGCGGCTTTGCAATGCTGGCGAATTTCTTTCCGATTGGCAAAGACGTGCTGGCAGGCATTGAGCAAGACCTCGCCCTTGAATTGTTCGGCGATTTATCGAACAACAAAACCGCGCTGTTCACGGATCAGTATTTGTCGAGCGGCGGCCAGCTCTATGAATTGATGATGGGGCATGATCGAATGCTGGCGGATGTGCGAGCGAGATTATACGAAAAATTCGCACGCGAAGGCAAAGCGACGGGGCATTCGTGCCACCCGTATGACATTTGCACCGCGCTGATTGCGACAGAAGCGGGCGTGATAGTGACAGATGGTTGCGGACAACCGCTCACGGCACCGTTGAATACCACCGAAGATGTTTCGTGGATCGGCTATGCGAATCAGGCGATTCGGGATGAAGTCGAACCGGTGTTGCAGGCGCTATTGGAAAAATACGGATTGTGATAGCAACAATAGAAAACTTAGTGGATGGGCAAAGATTTCTCGCGCGCTTGCGCAATGAGTATCGTGGATTTTTTGCGGCAGACGGTCCGCTGGTCATCGCGCGCGCGCCGGGGCGATTGGATGTGATGGGCGGCATCGCAGATTATTCCGGTGCAACTGTCTGCGAAATGCCGATTGCCGAAGCCGCGTTTGTCGCGTTGCAACCGCGCGAGGACGATATGATTTGCGTGCGCACGACGGCAGATGTTGCCAACAATGAGGTCACAGTCAAGCTCAGCGAATTGCCCATTGATTACGATACCGCGCGGCAACAACTCACCGGCCATGAAGCAACCATGTGGGCGGCGTATATCCTGGGCGCGTTCGTCGTGTTGGCGTGCGAGGGTGGAATGAGTCTGGCAGCGGGCGCAAATGTGTTGCTGGATTCGGCAGTCCCGCTCGGCAAAGGCGTGAGTTCTTCGGCAGCCATTGAAGTCGCCACGTTGCGCGCGCTGACGGCGGCGGCAGGCTTGGATGTGAGCAGTTATGAATTGGCGGTGCTGGCGCAAACCATTGAAAACCGTGTCGTCGGTGCGCCGTGCGGGTTGATGGATCAACTGACGTCGGTGTTTGGCGAAGCGCACCACTTGCTGAAAATCAAATGCCAGCCAGAAGGCCAAATCACGTCGCTGGCAATTCCTGACGATCTGCATTTTGTTGGCATTGATTCCGGCGTACGTCACGCGGTCACAGGAGCAAGTTATGGCGATGTACGCGTCGCCGCGTTTATGGGTTATCGAATGATTGCGGACACTTTAAATCTCAAATTTGAGATTTCAGACTTGAGCCAAGTCCGTATTGCCGATCCAATCTATCAAGGCTTTTTGTGCAACATTCCGCTCGCCGAATTTCAAGCGCAATTTGCGGCACTGTTGCCGGAACAAATGAGCGGCGAGGACTTTTTAGCGCGCTTTGGCGGCACGACGGATATCATCACCAAAGTTGATCCAGCGAAGACCTATTCTGTTCGAGCGGCAACGACCCACCCCGTCAAAGAAGAAGCGCGTGTGCAACAGTTCATCACCTTACTGGCAGAACCAACGACCAATGAAAACCTACAATTGCTCGGCGAGCTAATGTATCAGGCGCATACCAGCTACAGCCGTTGCGGTCTGGGAAGTAGCGCGACCGATGCGCTGGTCAAAGCCGTTCACAAAGCAGGCCCCGACAACGACGTGTTCGGTGCCAAGATTACTGGCGGAGGGTCAGGTGGCACGGTCGCCGTTTTGGCGAGAGGCGAAACCGGCCTATCCACCGCGACCGAAATTGCCGCACAACATGCCCGCCAATTCGGAATTACTCCCTATATTTTTCGTGGCTCATCGCCCGGCACGGCGCAGGTCGAACCGATATTTTTGGAAGGCTTATGAAAGCCGCTTCAAGCATTGCGACTGCGGCTTTGCCTCCCTATGCGCGGTATGACTCCGCCTTACCGCTGCCGCGTTCTTTATTGCTCCATCATTCAGGAAAGTAATTTAACCTGCCTCTTTCTGCCGACAGGAAACTCCGCCACGCAAAAATTCATCTGAAGCGCGGCGTCAAAAAACCGGAAGCGGCGGCGATTGAGCGTATATCTCTTTCTGCCGAAAGTACCTGTGATGCCCCGATGATTTTACGATTGCTTGCCCGTTCTATGGCTGTGCTATACTGCGATTGGTAGTTTGCTTTGCAGCCCCCATTGAAAACCGAACCACACGAACGGACGAAAGGTATAAACATGACGGAACCATAAACAAGCTGTTGGAGTTCGCCTTCCGACAGCGCGCATCTTCTATTTGACAGAAGCCGATTGAGGGCCAGAGGGCTTGGCCAAAAGGCTGAAGATGCCAAGATTTTTACAAGCTGCCGACGTACACACGCCGTATCGTGCAGTAGGCGGCAGGGAGGTGTAACAAGTTATGGAAGAAAATAAACCACGACTCAATTTGAGCGACATGCTTGGCGCTTATCGTCGTGAGCGCGAAGAGTTGAAATGGGAAGGATCATTTCACGAGTACTTCGAGCTAGTGTCGCAAAATCCTCGCCTCGCCCAACTTTCCCACGCACGTGTTTGCAACATGATCCTGTCCGCCGGAGTTGAAAAAATCAACGAAGGCTCGCTGGATGAAATCAATCGCTATAAGTTCTTCAGCGAAGAACTCTACGGCATTGATGAAGCCGTTGACCAGATTGTGGACTATTTCAAATCTGCGGCGCAGCGGCTGGAAGTCCGCAAACGCATCCTCTTACTGATGGGGCCTGTGGGCGGTGGTAAATCTACGATTGTCACGATGCTCAAGCGCGGCTTGGAGAAATGGACGCGCCTGCCGGAAGGGGCAGTATATGCCATCAAAGGCTGCCCGATGCACGAAGAACCCTTACACCTGATTCCTGCTGAATTGCGTCCTGATATTGAAAAACATTACGGCATTTATATCGAAGGCGAACTTTGCCCGCAGTGCCGCTATAACCTCGAACATAATTATGGCGGCAGGCATGAAGACATGCTGATTGAACGCATCTGCTTCTCAGAAAAAGATCGCGTCGGTATCGGTACATTTGCGCCGAGCGATCCCAAATCGCAAGACATCACCGAACTTACCGGCTCAATTGATCTCTCGACCATTGGCGAAATTGGCGTCGAATCCGATCCGCGCGCCTACCGCTTTGATGGTGAACTCAACATCGCCAATCGCGGTGTGATGGAGTTCATTGAAATCCTCAAATCCGACGAGAAGTTTTTGTATTCGCTGCTGACGCTGTCGCAAGAACAAAATATCAAGACGGGTCGCTTCGCCATGATTTATGCCGACGAAGTGATTATGTCGCACACGAACGAAAGCGAATACACGGCGTTCGTCGGTAATCGCAAATCCGAAGCCTTGCAAGATCGTATGATCATGGTCAAGGTTCCCTATAACCTGAAGGTGACGCAGGAAGAACGGATTTACGAGAAGCTGCTGAATCAAAGCGAGGTGCTGCGCAACATTCACATTGCGCCGCACACGTTGCGCGTCGCAGCCATGTTCGCCGTAATGACGCGCCTGGAAGAGCCGAAGAAAGCCAACGTGGACATCGTCAAGAAGATGAAGCTCTACGACGGCGAAGATGTTGAAGGCTTCAAGTCGCGCGATGTCAAGGAACTTAAAGCCGAGACCGTGCGCGAAGGTATGGACGGCATTTCTCCGCGTTATATCATCAATCGCTTATCAAACGCGCTCGTCAAAGACGGCGTCACCTGCATCACGCCGATTGATGCGCTTCGAGCAATTAAAGACGGCTTCGAGCAACATACAGGTATCAATGCGGAACAGCGCGAACGGTATATGAACCTCATCTCGCTCGCCCGTCGTGAATACGACGAGATCGCCAAGCTTGAGGTCCAACGTGCGTTCGTCTATTCGTTCGAGGAAATGGCGAAAAATATGTGCAATTCGTACCTCGACAACGTCGAAGCGTATTGCAACAAAGAGAAGCTTAAAGACCCGATTACGGAAGAGCCGATTGAACCAGACGAACGCCTGATGCGCTCCATCGAAGAGCAGATCGGCATCTCCGAAAACGCGAAGAACACGTTCCGGCAGGAAATTCTGATCCGCATTTCTTCGTATTCGCGCAAAGGCAAATCGTTCGAGTACAACTCGCACGAACGATTGAAAGAAGCGATTGAGAAGAAGATTTTCGCCGACTTGAAAGACGTCGTGAAGATCACAACTTCGGCCAAGACGCCAGACAACGATCAGTTGCGCCGCATCAACGAAGTGATTGATCGCCTCGTGACCGATCACGGCTACACGGCGGAAAGCGCGAATGATTTGTTGCGCTACGTCGGCACGTTGTTATCGCGGTAAATTTGATCGTAACCTGAACGAACTGGCACCCGCATGGTTGAGACTGTGCGGGTGTTTTATTTGGGCGAAGGAGCGGCTTTTTTCTTCCCTAATTTTCGCATTACAGTCGCCGTAAGTTGCTCAAGTTCACTAACCCGCAAGACCTTCGCCACCACACCGAACACAAGCACGCCAACGCCGACTGAAACCATCACGTTTACGATGCGAGCAAATAACGACTGCCCGCCGATGAAACGTGTGAGCTGTTCGCTCAGGAAATAACAGGCTGCTCCCATCAACAACGCCGCAGCGATGATCTTTATAAGAGCCAATAACAAACCCCAGCCTTCGATGCCACCGAGTTTGCGGCGCAAAAAGAAAAACAGCACGGCGAAATTGATGAGCGCGACGGCGGAAACGGACAACGCCAGACCGCGATGCCCAATGCCGAAATATTCGATGGACAGCTTCGCAACAAAGTAATTGGTGATAATGGAAAGCAGGCTCGCCAGCATCGGGATACGCGTGTCCTTGAGCGCGTAAAACGCAGGCGCTAAAACTTTAATCGCCGAATACGCGGTCAGGCCAAGCGCATAAAACATCATTGCGTCGGCGGTCTGATTCGTGTCGGAGGCTGTAAATCGGCCCCGTTCGTAAATCATGCCGATGATCGGCTTCGCCAACACGACCAAACCAATGGTCGAAGGAATTGTCATCAGCATCGTCAAGCGCAACGATGATGCGATGGTTTTGCGGAATTCGTCGAGTTTACCTTGTGCGGCTTCACGGGCGGTTTTAGTAATCGTTGCGGTCGAGATCGCTACACCAAACACGCCGATGGGAAATTGAATCAAGCGGAACGCATAATTGAGCCACGACACCGGGCCTTCGCCTAAACTCGAGGCGAAATTCGTGCTGACCAAAACGTTCACCTGCACTGCCGCTGCGCCGAGGATCGCGGGAGCCATCAGCTTCATCACTTGTTGCACACCTTCGTCTTTGAAGCTGAGAATTGGTTGCCAACGATAGCCAACTTTGCGCAGGGAGGGGACTTGAATGAGCCATTGGCAAACGCCGCCGATCAAGGTACCGATAGCCATTCCAATGATGGCGCGTGCGGCGGATTGTTGGCTGAGTTGCGGCGGCTGCCCGTGAATGATCGCAGATACGATGCCCGCAATGTAATCCCGTGCCATGAAGTACGCACACAACAATCCGCCAAAGATCGAACCAACATTGAACATTGTCGAGGCCGAAGCAGGAACACCAAAAATCCCCTTCGTATTCAGCACCCCCATCGCTACGGCAGCGAGCGAAATCATCAATAAAAACGGGAACATGATCCGCGTCATCTGCACGGCAAGCTCGAACGTCAGCGCCGCTGTTCCCGGATCAATCGTGCCGCGTTTGGGGCTGACGTCCATCAAAAGGCTAACAATTTGCGGCGAGAAAATAATGCCAAGCAACGCGATCAACGACAGCACGAGAAACAAGCCATTGTTGACCAGATTCGCCAAACGCCAGGCTGATTTTTCACCCTCGTTGTTGAGCTTGGCAGTGAAGGTTGTAACGAAGGCAGCAGATAGTGCGCCTTCGCCAAACAAATCGCGGAGAAGATTTGGGATGCGAAAGGCAATGATGAACGCATCCGTCGCAAAGCCTGCGCCAAAAAATGCCGCAAAGATTAGTTCGCGCACCAAGCCCAGCACGCGACTGCCCATTACGGCAATGCTGACAATGCCAGCGGAACGAGCCACCGAGGCAGGTTTCGGGTTTTGGTGTTCAGGTTTCGGGTTGGCTTCGGCGTCGTTCATTGCCGCGTTCACTCTGCGTTCTGCACCAATTCAACCATGAT